>JAFRTA010000253.1 GCA_017427315.1 Clostridia bacterium | reverse complement strand
TGCAAATAAGGGCGTCATGCTCTCGCACCGTAACCTGATGGCGAACGTGGAAAAGCTGATTGCGACCATTCCGACCGAGTTTTCGTCGTTTTCCGTTCTGCCGATGAATCACGTCTATGAGCTTTGCTGCAACTGCTTTACAGCGCTTTACATGAACGCCGTGATCTATATCAACGACAGTCTGAAAAACATTCAGAAAAATCTGCTTGAATTCAAGCCTGAGGCAATGGCTGTCGTCCCGATGGTGATTGAAGGACTTTACGCAGGTATCTGGGCGAACGCAAGAAAACAGGGCAGGGAGGAAATCCTCAAAAAGCTCGTTGCGTTCAGCAATAAAATGCGCGCGGAGAAGGGAATCGACCTGCGTCCCGTTCTTTTCAAGACCATACAAAAGAATTTCTGCGTTCGCAAGTTCCCGACGCTTTCCTGCGGCGGCGCGCCCTCCCGCGCGGAATATATGACCGGTATGGGAGATTTCGGTTTTCGTATTTATAACGGCTACGGCATGACGGAATCGTCGCCGTCCCATACGCTGAATATGCACGCGGAATACACGCCGGAATCCGCCGGAACACCGCTCCCGGGGTGTAAGGTTTATATCGCGGACCCGGACAGCGACGGGATCGGCGAGATCTGGATTCAGGGAGATAACGTTTTTTCCGGCTATTATAAAGATGATGAAGCGACAGCGGCATCCTTTGAGAGCGGATGGTTCAAAACAGGAGATTACGGCAGACTGACGGACGAAAACGAGCTTTTCGTCAGCGGAAGAAAGAAGAATCTGATTATTCTCGAAAACGGCGAGAATATTTTCCCGGAGGAGCTTGAATTCCAAATCATGGATAATATCGGTTATGTTACCGAAGTCGTTACCATCGAGGCATTCCGGAAAATCCTTGACCGCGAACAGAAGGTGATTTGTGCCGTCACCTATATCGACCCTTCGCAGTTCCCCGAAAAGTCGAAGGAAGAAATCGAAAACATGTATAAACAGGATATATCCGTATTGAATAAAAAACTGCCGAGTTACAAAAAGATTCAGGATATCGTGCTTGTTGACAAAGAAATGGAAAAGAACTCAACGAGAAAGATTATCCGGAATAAGATCATTGAAAAATACGCGCACGAATAACGGTATTATTCAAAAAGACAGCCCCGAAGGAAGGGCTGTCTTATTTTGTCCGTGACCCGTTAAATCAATTTCTGAGGCATTTTACCGTTTTGATTTCGAACGGACGGAAAGTCATGTTCAGGCTGTCGCCGTCAAGCAAAACAGGCGTAAGCTCGTCTTCAAGAAGATTTGTCAAAATCGTTTTCGATACGGGATCGCCGAAACGGATGCAAGACGTCGTTTTCGTTCCTTCGCATTCATAAAGCCGCAGCACGAACGCGTCGCTTCCGTCTTCAGCGGGTTTGACCGACTCTGCGATGATGTTCGGCTCGGAGATCTCGATTATTGGAGCCGTATCTGATTTTCCTTTCGCGGTGAAATACGGCACGTTCAGTTCATACGCCGGGTGTGTGACGGATGCTGCGCAGAAAGCGCCAGCGTGCGGCAGCAGAGAATAGGTCATTTCATGGTCGCCGCAGTCGCCGGTGTAATCCGGATGCGTGCCGCCGCGGTGCAGCGACAGGCGCAGGTTGCAGTCCGTTACGGTTATCCCGTACTTGCAGTCGTTCAGGAGCGCGGCGCCGAAGCCGGGCTCGCTGATATCCGTATAATTACGGTTGCAGACCTCGAATTTCGCAAGCTCAAGGCTGTTGTTCTCGGTCGTCGGTCGCTCAATGCAGCCGAATTGGATCTCGCTTCTGGCGCGGTCGGCGGAAATATCAAGGTCGAAGCCCGCTTTCAGAAGCCTGTGCGGACTGTTCCAGTGCACAAGCGTGTGGAAGTCGACGCGGGGAGAGTCCGCGTAACAGACAGTATCCTGTGTTACGGTCGTACCGTTTTCGAGCTCAAATACGCTGCGCAGACGGATCTCGACAGCTCCGTCAGTAATGAGCTTCCTGCCGCGGAAGCCGTGCACGGTGGAGAGTTTTTTCACAACGTCGCGGTCCACGTCCCAGTTATCATAGTACAGCGGAACATCCTCGCCGAACAGAAGCGCGTTCAGCGGCGCGCCGCCGGCTTTGCGAAGCTCACGACCGGACGCGGGGTCGAGGAACGAGCCGATATAACCGTCCTCATCGAAGACGATCTCGGCGAAGGGCGTTTTCAGCGTCGTGCCGTCATAGGAGAATACGGACGGCGCCGCGACCGGTGCGTCGCTCAATGCGATATACGCGCTGCCGAAGCCGGGAACGGATATGCCGCCGACGGCGAGCACGTCTCTGCCACAGACGTCGGTATACCGCTGCGAGGGATAGTCGCGCGCGAAGCCCTCTGTCTCCAGAACCGCAACGTCGTTTCTCGCGAAGGAGAGCGTATTGAACAGCGTGATGCCCTCCCCGCCGTCCGTCAGAGCGGAGGCGTAAGAAGCGGCAGATTCTTTGTAATTCCGCAGCAGCGCGTCGATCTCACGATGGTAAACGTCGTAGACGGGCTTGATCGAGGTTCCGGGCAGGATATCGTGGAACTGGTTCTTCAAAAGCATTTTAAGCCATTCGTCGCTCATCCCATGCCGTTTCTCACCGCTCAGAACATTGAAATATTCGAAATCGCGCAGCGCGTATTCCGTTTTGCGGTTCTTGCGCTTGACGTCGTGCATCTGCGTCAGCGTTCCGCGGTGCAGCTCAAGATACAGCTCGTCGCGGTAAACGGGAAGCCGGTCCTTTTTCTCTTCGAGCTCGTGCATGAATTCACTTGCGGACATCGGCACGACTTCGGGCATCCCCTCCATATGGGATGCGCGCAGCGAGGTCTCAATCATGCCGGGCGTGGGCCCGCCGCCGCCGTCGCCGAAGCCGTAGGCAAGGAAACGCAGGTCCGCCGCGTCCTTCTGCTGCAGATCGCGCACGCAGGCGGAGCAATCGTTCACGTCGGGCCAGCAATGGGTGCGGTTGAAATGCGTCAGCACCT
This sequence comes from Clostridia bacterium, assembly GCA_017427315.1. Lineage (GTDB taxonomy): Bacteria > Bacillota > Clostridia > Oscillospirales > Acutalibacteraceae > RGIG2774. Next base: position 21,973 of record JAFRTA010000253.1, on the reverse strand, counting down.
CGCTGCCGTCGATCCCGCGCCAGACGAAGCTTTCGAACGGGAAACGGTTGAGCTCGTTCCACCCGATTTTGGTCGTATAAAAATATTTCACCTCGCTGCCGCGCATGATCTGGGGAATGTTCGCGTTGTAGCCGAAGGTATCAGGCAGCCAGAAGCTGTCGGAGGTATAGCCGAAATTCTCGCGGGTGAACTGCTGTCCTTTCAGGAACTGGCGCGCCATCAGCTCGCCGGAGGTGATATTGCAGTCGCACTCGACGTAAACGCCGCCGTTCGGCTCGTATCGTCCCTCGGTGACGCGTTTTTTCATTTCGTCAAAAATTGCGGGGTAATACTTTTTCATCCACTCGCCGTGCAGGGCGGAGGATTGGAGGAACGTGTACGTCGGGTACTGCTCCATCAGGTGCAGCGCGTTCGCATAGGTCCTCGCGCACTTGCGCACGGTTTCAGCCACCGGCCAGAGCCAAGCGGTGTCCATGTGCGAGTGCCCGGTGATGCCGACCCTGCCGAAAACGCGGGAATTGCCGCCGCCGAAAAACGGGCGGGAGATTTCGAGCGCGGCGCGAACGCCTTCGGCGACCTTTTCGTCGGATGCGTCCTTCGGGAACAGAAGCAGCACGTCGTTGATTCGCATCAGCGCGGTCTGCGCCCGTGCGGAAACGAAGTTATCCTGCGGCAGGCGTCTCGCGGCGTTCAGCAGTTCGCGGATATCGAAGATCAGCGTGAAAATGTCATCGTTGCGCGTACAGATATCCACGCCGTTGAAGACGTGCCCGAAGCCCTGCGTCGGATCGGGACAGAAATAATCGTCATATGGGTCCGTATTCGGATCGTAGTGCCCGGCGTAGCATTCAAACGCAAGACGCAGAACGTCGCCCGCTTTTGCCTTTCCGAGATACTGGCAGGCGTGGGAGCCGCCGACAAAATCCCTGTTCTTGCTGTTGATAATGCCTTTCGGCACGCCGTTCAGGAAAAAAAGCTGTTCCGCGCCGCCGCAGCCGGAGACGGCGTAAAGAGCAATGCCGGCAAGCTCCGCGGGAACCGTGAATTCACCCCGAACCCACATATTCTCCCATTCGCCGCCCCAGGACGCGCCGGGGAAGATCGGCGCAAAGCCGCTCTGCGGAATATCGCGAAGATGCTCCTTCGTATAAAACGCTTCGGTATTCCCGAGCTCGCCGACCTTTTTGTAAATCAGTTTTTCATAGATGCGGAGCGCCGATTCCAGCTTGTTGAAAACTCTGTTTTTGAGACTTTCCTGATACATCCTGAAACTCCTTAATTGTAGTTGATGTTGACGGAACGGACAAAGCAACATTTCAGAACGATATCGTTACCTCATCCGAAACAGATAACGTTTTATTGACGACTGTACCGGTTGAAAAATCGTATGGAAGTATTTCAAAAATCAAACCGATATCATGAATGACGCCGACTTCGGGATCAAAGCCGAGCGTTCCGACGCTGCGGGAACCTGCGGCTATCTCCGTCGAAAAATAAGGTTCCTTTTTTTCGCCGTTTACGGTCGCTTCGCGGCATAAAATACAGATGTCCTTCTCGGAATCGTTCAGACAGTAAATCCGAAGAAGCTGCGGAGCACCCGGTTCACGCCCCTGTACGACGATTTTAATATCGTCGGAAAAATATGCGAGCGTACCGGATTCGTCGTAACTTTGCTCATAATCTGTGTTTTCCGTCGTAATCTGCAGGTCTTTCGTATTAAAATAAACCTTTCCGGTCTCGGGGTCGCTCAATGTAAGGGTAAAATGAATATCTGTAAGCGTATCGACTCCGCTTTCATTCGCAAAAAAATCTTCAATGAAAATTGCCGTGTTCATTTTTTTGCCTTTTGCAAGAATGAAGCTGCTTTCTTCGATTTTCCGGTCGTCTTTATCAACGATATAAAACATCATATCAAGCATGTAACCGTTTGCATAGGTCCGGGTAAGAGATATCAACGAGTCTTTTCCGGTGTTATTCTCTATTTTAAGACCGTATTTATCGACGGATTCAAAAAAATCGCCGTGTTTATCACCTTTCTGAAAACCGGTATAACTCACTTTAAACCCGTGTTTTTCATAAAGGACAACATCCGAAGAAACATCGGGGTCAGCATCCTGATTTGTCTTTTTGCAGGCGCTGACGGATAACAGAAGCGTTAAAACGAGTAAAGCCGCGATTGTTTTTTTCATAAAAACCATCCTTTCAAAATTACGGCGAAACCACAAGCAGTCCCGTCGTGAAAAATTCGGAATTGACAGAAGCAGCGCTCTGTGATACGATTGAATCAAGTGTAATTGCAAGCGTATCCGCTTCACGAATCGCGAACGAAAAACAGTCGTCGGGACTTACTGCGGAAATTTCATACGCGATACCGAAAATCTTATTTCACAATATGTTGATTATATATTATATTTATCTGTAAATCAATAAAATATTTCATTTTAATAGAAATCATTTCAGAAAATTCAGGTTTGGAATTCATATCGAGGCATGTAAACGCCGCGTTTGAAATTTATTACGGTTCATTATTATTATGAGGTGATTGTTATGTTTATGAAATCGGCTTTTCTCCGCGTGATATCCTGCGTCGTCGCATCCGTCCTTTTGCTTGCCGCGGGATTTTCCGCGAACGACGCTTATGACGTGTCCGAGCCGGAAAACTGTCTTCTTCATTTTTCCGTCGTTTCCGACACGCATATCGAAGGAAACAATTTCGCGAGATATCAGGTTTTTGCCCGCGCCATGCAGGACGTTCGGAAAAACAAAAGCGGAAACGACGCGATCGTTTTTCTCGGAGACAGCACGATGAACGGACAGCAGATTGAAAGCATGCTGTTCTACGGGACGCTCGGTCTTGTTCTGAAAAATGAAAACATCATAAACGTTATGGGAAATCATGACATAGGCAACGGAGAAGGAGACTTCAAAACGCTGCAAAAACGCTGGTACGGCTATAATTCCGCCTTTACCGGGAGAACGCTCGAACATCCGTATTTTTATGATGTTATCTGCGGCTGTTATTTTATCGTCCTGGGCATGGAATCGCAGGAAGTGCACGAGATGCTGATGACGGAAGAGCAGTTTGCATGGCTTGAAAACGTTCTTGAGAGCGCCTCCGGGAGCGGAAAACCGGTGTTCGTGTTTTCTCATTATCCGTCCGATTACGTGATTGATGAAAGCGGAGAGGAAACGGACCGACTGACGCGTTTATTCGCAGACTACAACAGGGAACACGATCTGTTCAGCTTCGTCGGGCATACGCATATGCCCATGTATCTTTTCTGGTCGTTCCATACTTCCGACGGGTTCCCGGAAACATATCTCCCGCGGCTCACGCAGCTTTCCGGAAGTCATGACAACGAACCGTATGACGATACCGGCGTCGGACTTGTCGTCGAGGTATATGAAAATAAGGTCGTTCTGCGCGGACGCGATTTTTACCGCGGAGAATGGAAGTACGATACCGTGGACGATACGATGTGTGAAGTTACCTATGAACTGAAACATCCGTTTCAGCCCGCTTGATGCGTACGCGTTCAATGACACATGAAAGGATGCTCATAAAATGGATTTGATTCGATCCGAGCTGCATATCGGCCTCGAAAAACCCGTTAAGCTGCTGCATGTTACGGATTCGCATATCACTTTGGTTGACGACTGCGACGACGAACGCAAGCACGAGCTTGCAAAAAGATTTGACAGCGCAGATATCGTGAGGTATCTTGACGAGCACGTTGCATATGCGGAGAAAAACTGCGATATCATGATACACACGGGAGACCTGATGGATTTTGTTTCACACGCAAACGTGGAAACGGCTCGTCGCCTGTTAAAAAAAGACGTCGTCTTTTTTATCGCGGGCAATCATGATTATTCACAATACGTCGGCGAGGCATGGGAAGACAAAGCATATCGCATGAACAGTTACATGAAGATGGGATACGGTCTCGGCGTGCCCATGTTCTTCAACGCGAGAGTCGTCGGCGGTTTGAATATCGTCGGTATCGACAACAGTTATTATCTGTTTGAGGAATGGCAGCTCACACGTCTCAAAAAAGAAGCGGAAAAGGGGCTGCCGATGATTCTTGCATTTCACGACCCGCTGTTTGAGCAATCTCTTTATGATTATCATTATAAAATCCATCCAAACGGCACGTGCACGTATCTGGTCGGCTGCGACGAGGAACATCTCGGCAGATACGATGAATTCCGCGCAGTACAGCAGCGTCCCGACGAGCCGACAAAACGAATGATTGAATACATAAAACAAGAACCGCTGATTAAGGCTATCCTTACGGGACATCTGCATTTCAGTTATGAAAGCAATCTGACGCAAACGCTCCCGCAGTTTGTTACCGGCGGAGAATTCGATGGAACAGCAAGGGAGATCATTGTGGATTAACGGCCGGTTTAAAGTCATTTTCCGTATTTTGCGCTCGATATTGACATATTTTTTCAATCATATCCGCGTTATGAGATGCGAATAATAACCGTGCAGGACGAAAAGAACCGTGATTTGATTCATCAGATTCGATTTCCGTTCTTCGTCGGCAGAAAGGTTAGGTGAAAAATATGTCCAAGTCGAACAACTCCGTTGTTGTTCCCGCTGCTCGTGCTGCACTTGATCGATTCAAGATGGAAGCGGCAAGTGAAGTCGGCGTGACCCTCAAGCAGGGTGATAACGGTGATCTTACGTCCAGACAGGCCGGTTCTATCGGCGGCCAGATGGTCAAGAAGATGATCGAAAGCTATGAAAACAGCATGAAATAAGCTGAATTATTTCACTGTCCGAAGCAGAAGACGGCTTCGGACTTTTTTAAATGTTGCAAAAATATCAAATTATATCTAAAATAGTTAATAATTCAGTAACAATTATCTGCTATAAATAAATATAACCTTATATTCGCGAGGTATAGAGATGAGCAAAGGGAACAAAATGAACAGCACTGCAAAAGTTTTTCTTGAGGTCATTTCGGTTGTGCTTATATGCGCTGTCTTCGTTACGTTTATTGCGATTCAAGGCAAAGACAGCAAACCGAATTATGCCGAAAAGATTGCCGCTTCGGTAAACGCATCGCAGGTGGTTCAGGCGACGCAGGCGCAGGATATCATATATTCCGAAATAACTCCGTCATCGCAGCCGCAGTTTTCCACCCCTGCCGCTACGGTTCCCGCTGCAACGACAGCGCCGGCGGTCGTCTCCACGGCGCCGGCCGCGATGCAAACGGCGGCTGCAACGACTGCCGCGCAGCAGACGCAGCCGCAGGAATCCGTTCCTACAACGGCGGACGTCTCTGTTATGACGAAAGCGCAGATCATCGAATTGCTCGGAAATGCCGTTAACAAAACGAAAGGCTATACCGGAGATATTCAGGTCAATCACACCGAGGCTTTCGATAACATCGAAATCGTTGAAATCACCGGCGGCAGTATTGTCAAGAATATTGCGAACGGTCTCGTCAGCAGCGTCGTAAAACCTTCCGATGAGGTTCTGTCCTTCCACGCGGGAGTGGCGACGAACAGCGAAGGGGAATTGATGCAGCTGCTTCTGCCGCAGAACGGAGCATTCTCCCTGACGGACGCAGGCGTGGCTTCCGCTTCGATTCAAAGAACCGCGAACGGCGTTGTAATCGATGCGACGCTTGTTTCCGAGACGGTCGGCATGAACGACGTACCGAAACACAACGCCTCAGGTATCGGTTATCTTGACGTAAGCAAGATCGATCTGAGTATTCTTACCGTTACGAAAGCGGATATTACATATCCCGGCTCGACGATCCATGCCGAAATCAATTCCGACGGCTATATTTCAAAAGCGGTATATACCATAAAGCTGCATCTTGACGGAGCGGGGAAATCCGGTCTGATTAACGGTACCGCGGTGATTGAAGGCAGTGAAGTTGAGACTTGGATTCTGAACTGGTAAATACGTTCCGAAGAAAACACCGAAATTCGTTTCGGTGTTTTTGTCATATCATCATGCGGGGAGATTCAGGTTTTGTCACAGCGTATCTTCGATATTATTCAAGCGTATTCCAATAGCGGTTTCGAACCGTACCATATGCCGGGGCATAAAAGAGAAGATTTTGATTATATCAAGGCTCTCGGCGGCGTTTACGATTTGACCGAACTGCCGGGACTTGACGACCTTCATCATCCGACCGGCGTCATAAAAGAATCGCAGGAAACGGCAGCGCGTCTTTTTCAAACGAAAAAGCTGTTTTATTTCACCTGCGGGAGCAGCAGCGGGATCCAGGCGGCGGTTTATGCCGCATGTCCGCGCAAAAGCGCCGTTATCGTTGCAAGAAACAGTCATATCAGCGTATTCAATGCAATAGAGCTCAATGAATTGAGTGCTTCATATGTATTTCCGTCGGAAGACGGAAATACGGCTCTGTTTCTTTCCGTTTCTCCGCAAAGCATCGAAAAAGCGTTCCGGTCCGCTCCGGATGCACGCGCCGTTATCATGACGTCGCCGACTTACGACGGAGTTACAAGCGACATTGAAAAGATTGCAGAGATTGCTCACGCCCACGGCGCGCTCCTGATTGTCGACGCGGCCCACGGCGCGCATCTCGGTTTTTCTCCGTATTTCCCTGATTCCGCGCAATCCTGCAGCGCAGATATCGTTATCGCAAGCCTTCATAAAACGTTGCCTGCTCTGACGGGATCTGCCGCAGTCATGATAAATAATATGAATCTTATCGAGCGGTTTGAACACGCGTTTTCCGTCTTTCATACCACAAGTCCTTCCTACCCGGTATTGGCTTCCATAGACGCCTGCGTACATCTTTTGAGCGAACGGAAGGACGAGCTGTTTGCTGCGTATGAAACCCGTCTCGCGTCGCTGTATGACAAAGCCGCTTCTTTGAAAAATATCCGACTGCTGCGGCAGGATACGATACCCGGCATTTACCGCCGCGACCCCGGGAAAATTCTCATTTTCGGTAATCATTGCAGCGGAAAACACATCTATACATTGTTGCGGGAGCATAGAACAGAACCCGAGATGTTCGGTATGCGGCATGCTCTCTGTATGACGAGCGTCATCGATCCCGGTGAACGGTTTGACAGGCTTTATTGCGTTTTGAAACAGATCGATTCCGAATGCGCCGGTTCCGCGCGGGAGATTTGTGCTGCGCCGCAGAAGGAGACTGCGATGAAGATATCCGACGCGGTTCATTGTAAAAAGAAAGCGCTTCCCCTGCGGGAAGCGGCCGGAAAAACTGCCGCAGAATACGTGTACGCTTATCCGCCGGGCGTTCCGGCGCTGATACCCGGAGACGTAATCTCCGAAGAATTTATCGCGTATGTCCTGAACACGGAAAAGGAAGGCCGGTCTTTTCATCACAGCGCGGCAGAAGATGAAGAAACGATCATCGTCTGCGCGTGATTTCTTTCGGCAGGGCTGTTTCTTTTTTGTCATATTCATTGACTTTTCGACGAAATCAGATATAATGGAAACAGACCTTATTCCGACGGGGGGAGTTCTGTGAAATCGACAGGAATCGTACGGGGCGTTGATTATGCCGGCAGAGTTATTCTGCCGCAGGGGCTTTGCTCCAATCTCGGTATCGTACGCGGAGAAGACGCTTTGGAAATATTCGTAGACGGAGAAAATATCGTTCTGAAAAAATACAGACCGGGCTGTGTTTTCTGCGGCAGCGCCGATGAGCTTTCGGAGTTCAAAGGAGAAAAAATCTGCATTTCCTGCCGCAGGGAGTTGCTGAATTTTATAGAAAATTAAATACTCCGACCCCGAATTGAGTTCACTGCGTTTCGGGGTCGGTTTTGCTTTTTAAGGAGAGATATCCATGACGCTGCCAAATTATTATGAAAATACGGAAATACTTCATTTCAACGCAGAACCGCCGCGGGCATATTATATTCCTTACGCAAACCGGCAGGAAGCGGATTGCGGCGACAGAGCGTGTTCATCATACTTTACCGACCTTTGCGGTAAATGGAAATTTTTATATTTTCCGAGCGTGAAGGAGATCGACTGCGCGTTTTATGCCGAAGACTTCGACAGCGAATCGCTTCCTTCTGTCCCCGTTCCGGGCTGCATGCAGTTATATGAATGCTGCCCCGACAAGCCGTTATATTCCAATCTGAAGTATCCTTTTCCCACAGACCCGCCTTACGTCCCCGATGAAAATCCCTGCGCCGCTTTTATCCGCGAAATCGATATTACGGAAGAAATGCTCAAAAGAGAGCAATATATCGTTTTCGAAGGGGTTTCTTCCTGTTTCTATCTTTGGGTAAACGGCTCATTCGTCGGTTACAGCCAGGTCAGTCATTGCACGAGCGAATTTTCCCTTTCACGGTTTCTCCGGCAGGGAAAAAACACGATTACGGTCCTCGTCTTGAAATGGTGCGACGGTTCCTATCTGGAGGACCAGGATTTTTTCCGCCTGTCGGGAATATTCCGCGAGGTATACCTGCTGTCAAGGTGCAAAAACCGAATCGACGATTTTCAGATTACGCAGGCGTTTGCGGGGGAGCGGATTTCCGCGTCGCTGCGTATTCGGATGAAACGATCGGCCGCAGCGCAGGTTCGCTATCGGCTTTTGTCCCCTGCGTTTGATATCATTTCTTCCGGTGCAACGGATCAGACAGATTTTTCAATCGATATTCCCCGGGAAAACATGTATCTTTGGAGTGACGAATCGCCGCTTCTGTATTCTTTGTATCTGGAATGCGGAGATGAAACGATTAAAAGCTGCGTCGCTCTTTGTGAAAAAAAGATAAACAACGGGAAACTTCTTCTCAACGGAAAACCCGTCAGGCTTCGCGGCATCAATCGGCACGATTCCACGGAAAACGGATACGTTGTTTCCGTTGCGGATATGCACCGGGATTTGAGTCTTTTGAAAAAGGCGAACGTCAATACCATTCGGACCTCGCATTACCCGAATGACCCGCGCTTCGTCGAGCTGTGCGAACGGTACGGTTTTTATCTGGTCGATGAAGCCGATCTTGAAACGCACGGTATGGGCTTCAATACGGATTCCGACTGGGACTGGATGCGCTGGTCGCTTCTTTCATCGCTTCCGTCATGGAAAAACGCTTACGTCGACAGAGCGTCAAGACTGTATGAACGCGACAAAAACAGCGGCTGCGTTATCATGTGGTCGCTCGGCAACGAAAGCGGCTGCGGCGTGAACCACAGAGCGATGCGGGAATACATCAAATCCAAAGATCCGAGCGCCGTCGTACATTATGAAAACGCCCATCTCGCGTTCAAGGCCGTTCCGGAAGGGGAGGATTTTTCCGATATTTCGGACGTAGAGAGCCGCATGTATGCGGATGTGAATTATATCGAGAGCTATCTGAACAATCCCGCATATAAAAAACCGTTCTTTATGTGCGAATACGTCTGTTCCATGAGCACGGGGGACGTATATGATTATTGGCGTTTTGCGGATGAATACGATCATTTCTGCGGTGGGTGTATTTGGGAATTTGCCGACCATGCTGTTTGCATTCCGGATAAAAACGGCAGAAAAAGATATTATTACGGCGGCGATTTCGGCGATTTCCCGAACGACGGGATCTGCTGTATCGACGGCCTCGTTTTTCCGGACAGGTCCTTAAGACCGGGATACTACGATATGAAGAAGGTATATGAACCGTTCCGCGGAAGATTTGAAAACGGGTATCTTCATCTGAAGAATATCAGGTCGTTCACCGCATTCGACGATTTGTATCTTTCATGGCAGGTCACGTGCGGCGCTGAAATCGTCAAGGAAGGGACCGTCGACCTTTCGGGGATAGCTCCGGGAGAAGAAAAAAGCTTCTGTTTGTTTCATCCGGAACAAATACAAATCGGGGAAAACTGTTTTCTTACCGCGCGCATCTGCCGGAAAGAAGACTCGCCCTGGGCCCGGGCAGGAGAGGAAATCGGTTTTCTGCAATATGAATTGACGGGATATTGCCAAGTTGAAAGAGCAAAGGCCGAAAATAACAAGATTACGACAGAGGAAGACGACAGATTTGTGCGGATTATCTGCGGCGTAAACGAGTATGTGTTTGATAAGGTATACGGACGAATCGATTCGATTCAAAGAAACGGTTCCGAACTGCTTACGATGCCGCAGCGGTTTACGATATGGCGCGCGCCGTGTTACAACCGCGGTTCCGCAGACGCATGGATTGCGAATCATTTCGACCATATCCGGCAAAAAACCTACGCCTGCTCCGTTCAATGCGAAGAAAACGAAGTGACGATATCCTGTGATATTTCATTATGCGCTCCGTCAAATCCTCCCGTCGTCAGAATGCGCGCGGAGTATATTTTCAGCAGCGACGGTTGCTTTACGATATCCGTTCAAGGTACCGTACGGGAAAACGCGCCTGTGCTCCCGCGTCTCGGAATCGAATTCAGCTTAAAGAAAGAATATGACAAAATCAGATATTTCGGTCTCGGCGGGACGGGAGAAACCTACCCGGACCGGTATAAAGCGGCGCGGTTCGGCGAATACGAGCTGTCGGCGGAAGATAATTTTATTCATTATATCCGTCCGCAGGAGAACGGCGCGCATGACAAGACGCGTCGTGTCGACGTAGGCCGTATGAACGGGCCGGGCCTTCGGGCGACAAGAATCGATGCCGAGCGGGAATTTTCTTTTAACGCTTCAAGATTTTCCTCCGAACAGACAGCGGCGACAAAACACGATTTCGAATTGATTCCGGAAGAACGAACGATACTGACCGTCGATTGGCGACAGAATGCAATCAGCGAGAACCGCCTTCTCGAGCATTCCGGGAACCGACGGCTGCTCGATGATAAGCAGTTTTCATTCGGATTCGCATTCGAGCCGATCGATTTCTGAAAAAATGCCCGGGCTCTTTCGAGCCCGGGCAAAAAAACGTCAAAAACGCCGTTATCCCGCGATTGCGGTAAACAGGGTTGCGATCCATGCGAAAGCGGATACGAATGAATCCAGAAAATCGTTCATCACCGGACGAGCTTCCCCTTTTACGTCACGGAACAGATTTGCCGGCATGCGGGAAGACATGTGATCCGGTTTTTCAAGGCCGAGGGCATAAAGCGCAATTGCGGAAACGTCTCTGTTGCGTGAAATACCGTCGAAAGAACCGCCTTTGACGACCGTTTTTCCTTTGGCGGCAATCGTTACGTTCGTTTCACGCATGGAAGGACCGCCGTGCCCGCCGTTTTTGGTGTGACCGTGATCCGCAACGACAATAAACAAACCGTCCTCCATCATACCGTTCGCTTCTATTGCGTCGTAAATTCTGCCGATATATCCGTCTGCAACCTCGATCGCCTTTATGAATTCCTCGGATTTGCTTCCGGATTCATGCCCTGCGTGGTCAACGTCGTCAAGCTGAACAAAGAACAGCGTAGGCTGATTCCCTGAGTTGAAATAATCGCAAATCATGTCCGTTACTTCCGAATCGCCGCCGCAGCCTTTGGTAACGCCGATATCATTTTCGATAATACCGAAGTTGATATTGTTCCAATGGACGAAAGAAGCAAGTTCCGCATCGGGGAACGCCCTGCGCGCATACGTGAAAACCGTGGGGAATTCCGTTTCGCTCGTGCGTTCCTGCGCGCCAGTAATATCGTTTGTAAGGCCGTGCTTCAGGTAAGAAACGCCGGTCAGAATCGCGCCCCAGTTCTGTGCGCTGGTGGTAATGGTTTCCGCGCGCGCGGTGTAATCGACTGCGCCGTCTTCAAATATCCGGTCGAAATTCGGCGTGTCGGCGTCTTTGAAAAAGCGTCCCGCACCGTCAATACCGATGATATAAACGTGTTTATACGCGCCGAAAGAGCCGTTTTCGTCGGCGGCAAATGCGGGAGTAACGCAGGCAAAAATCATAACAAGACTGATAAGTATGCCAATTGCTTTTTTCATAATAAATTCTCCTTACAGACTAAAATCAAATCCGGTCGGATCCATATTTTCAGTATAACATATATTTTCGGAAATGTACATAGAAAAAAGATATTCCACAGAAAAAACATACGGAAAAGATTCGCATTCGTTTTTTTCTTGACACTGCATATCAATGCGGATATAATATCGATAACACAGTATTGAATCAACTGAACGGGTGATTGCCATGAAGAAAACGAAAATCATATGCACGCTCGGTCCGTCTACCGACAATGAAGAAGTGCTGACGCAAATGATAGAAGCCGGAATGAACGTCGCGCGTTTCAATTTCAGTCACGGAACATACGAAGAACATGAAAGAAGATTCCGTGAGATTTGCGCCTTGCGGGAGAAATTATCCGTGCCGATTGCAACGCTCCTCGACACAAGAGGTCCTGAAATCCGCATAGGCGATTTTGAAAACACGGAAGGCGTCGTCGTCAGCAGAGGCGACCGGTATACGTTGACGACCGAGCCGTGCATGGGCGGAAAAGACCGTTGTTACATCAATTACGAAGGTCTTCCGGCGGATATTTTCCCGGGGGCGACGATTCTTATCAACGACGGTCTGATTTCGATGAAAGCGGAACGCGTCGTCGGGAACGACATTATCTGCACCGTCGTCGACGGCGGACGACTTACGGCAAGAAAGGGCGTGCACGTGCCCGGCGTAAGCCTGCATCTGCCGTATCTTTCTCAAAATGATATGAACGATCTGCAGTTCGGCAAGAAGATGGATTTCGATTTTATCGCAGCATCTTTCTGCCGCAGTGAAACGGATATTACTATTATTCGCGATTTTTTGGACGCAATCGGCTGGAAAAACGTTAAAATCATTGCGAAAATAGAAAACGCACAGGGCGTTGAGAATATCGATGGGATTATCCGCGCCGCAGACGGGATCATGGTCGCGCGCGGCGATATGGGCGTAGAGGTCCCGTTTGAAAAAATCCCGGCCATTCAGAAAATGATTATTGAAAAATCCTATATGGCAGGGAAGATCGTCGTTACCGCAACGCAGATGCTGGAATCGATGATAGAGAATCCGCGTCCGACGCGTGCGGAAATCACCGACGTTGCGAATGCGATATATGACGGAACGTCCGCGATCATGCTCTCCGGCGAGTCAGCCGTCGGAAAGCATCCGGTCGAAGCGGTCAGGATCATGACGAGAATCGCGGAAACGACGGAGTCGAATATAGACTATTCCTCCTGGATCCTGAATCAGTCAAAACAGGACGGAGCAGATATTACGGAAGCTATTTCGGACGCTACCGTTACAACGGCGAACGATTTGAACGCGGCAGCGATCGTTGCGGTCACAAAAAGCGGCAAAACCGCGCGTATGATTTCAAAATTCCGTCCGTCCATCCCGATTATCGGCGCCACCACAAGCAAGAAGGCAGAACGGCAGCTCGTATTATCCTGGGGCGTAATCCCGGTTTTATGCGAAGAGAAAAAGAATACCGACGATTTGTTTTCGCATGCCGTTGAAATCAGCAAAAACATCGGCTTATTAAAAGAAGGCGATATTGCGGTGATTACCGCAGGAATCCCGCTCGGCGTTTCCGGAACAACGAATATGCTGAAGGTCCAAATTGTTTCTTAAACCTTAAACAAAAAAAACCATCACGGGTTCTGTGATGGTTTTTCGCTTGTGATGCTTCTTAAAGAAGCTTTTTCAAATTGTCAATACTGATTTGCGCATCTTCAAGAGGCGTTCTTCCTTTGTCAGGACGATCCTGTTCCACGACGACCCATTCGGTGCCTGCGTCGCAGCAGGCGGAAATGATTTCTTTCATATCCTGCAGGCCGCATCCGACAGGCATGAATGTGAAATTATCCTCTTCGGTTTTTTCGCCGTCGTCGCTGATGCCGATAAGCTCATAAAGCTTACCGCCCTGATCGCGGCTCTTCATGTAGAAGTCTTTGAGATGAACCACAGGGGCCCTGCCGGAATATTTTCTGATGTATTCCGCGGGATCTGCTCCGCCGACGTTAACCCAGCAGGTGTCAAGTTCCGTCGCAAGCTGATCGGGACTCGTCGAATCGTAAAGGACGTCAAGACCGTAACGCTCGCCGATTTTAACGAATTCGAAATCATGGTTGTGATACAGAAGCTGAATTCCCGCTTCTTTCGTTTTTTCGCCGATTTTGCGGATTTCATCGATAACGCCGAAAAAGCCTTCCGTGCCGGGCCGCAGCTCCTCCGTTAGATAGGGAACCGCAATGAACCTGCAGCCGATTTCCGAATAATCCGCAAGCACTTTTTCAAGATCGTCGGTAAGATCGGAAAGCGGCACGTGAGCGGAAATCGGTATCAGATCCAGCTCTTTCAGAAAATCTCGGATAACGGCCGGTTCTTTGTCGAATAATCCGGCAAATTCCACGCCGTTATAGCCCATCTCTTTGACATTCGTCAGTGTATTGAAAAAATCCTCTTCCATCTCGTCTCTGACAGAGTAGAGTTGAAGAGCTGTTTTCAGTGACATAATCAGATGTTATCCTTTCACCGTGGATTCCTTGATTGATTGCACGATTCTTATTCGCTCACGTCTTCGGCAGGGGAGATCTTTAAAAACTTTTTGATTAGATTGATAAAGAAAGTGATGGTGCGAAGCGCATACTCTATCAGATTCTGTACGGTCTGACTCATCCGATTAACCTCCTTATATTTTTATTTCTTACCAATAGTATCATATTGCTTGTAAAATATCAAGCGAAAAACTTGATTTTTATATAAATAAAGTATTAATCCGAACCGTTTTTCAATTTTCTGTATTTTTCTTTTGTCGCGATCCCGCCGCGGATATGTCTTTGTCTTTTGTTTTCATCGAGTACCTCGCGCACTTTTGCGTATAAGCCGGAATTGATACCTTTCAGTTTCTCCGTCACGTCGGTATGCACCGTCGATTTGCTGACGGAAAAAAATTTTGCCGCTTCTCTTACGGTCGCGTTGTTCCTGACGATATAACTTCCGAGCCGTTCCGGTCTCGTTGCGTGAAAGGACATTGCGTTCATCTCCGAAATCTTATTACGCCATTCATATGCATATCGTTTTAAAAAAATAACTTCGGTCATGAAAAAGACGAATTCTGTTGAAATTCTCATAATTTCGTGGTAAAATAGAATACAGAATAAATTAGGATGGAATGTTATGAAGAGTAAACTATTTAATCAGGACTGTTCTCCGAGTTGTTCTCTTTGCGCAAGGTGCCGAAAATCTCCGACGGAAGGCGAAATGCTCTGTATTGTCATGGGCGTCGTTCCGGAGGATTTTTCCTGCAGAAAATTCAGGTATGATCCCCTGAAACGGAAACCGAGAGAAGCAAATCTGCAATCTCTGTACGCAGCAGAGGATTTTAAACTTTGAAACGGGGGAGAATATAAATGAAGCAACGGGTTCTTACGGGTATTGTCATCGCCGTTTTTCTCGTCGGTTACCTGTTCAGCATGTTCACGTTCGTATTTCCGATTCTGAACGCAATCCTGTCGGTATTGTCCGTTTACGAGATCCATAAGGTAACCCGCGTAAAAAACCTTCCGTTAAAGATATTGTCCGAACTTTCCGCCGCGCTTGTTCCGTTGGCCTGCGGCAGCGAAAGATTTGCCGACGTCCCCGTTCTCGGCGCCGTTCTTCTTTATATTGCCCGGGATCCAGCCGTAATCGGCGTGTTTTACGTTTTAACGGCGATGGTTCTCATGCTGATTCTTTACGATAAGACAAAATTCGAAGACCTCGCGATTTCGTTGTTCGGCGGCGTATGTATTGCGTTTTCATACGGGTGCACCGTGCTGATAACTTCAGCACCCTCGACCGGGAAGCCGGAGATCGTCAGCGTGTTTTTTATGATGTTTTCTTTCGGCTGCGCATGGATTACCGACATTTTCGCCTTTTTCTCGGGGAAAGCGTTCGGAAAACATAAATTATGTCCGAAAATCAGCCCGAAAAAAACGGTTGAAGGCGCAGTCGGCGGCGTCGTCGGCGCTGTACTCGTGAATGTGGTTTTGCTTCTCATATTTCAAAAAATCGCGCCCTCGGCCTCGTTCCCGCAGTATTGGCTTATCGTCCTGTTTACCGTTATCCTTTCCGCAGCCGGCATGTGCGGCGATCTTTCCGCGTCCGTAATCAAAAGAAATTTCGGAGCGAAGGATTTCAGCAATATCCTTCCCGGACACGGCGGTATCATGGACCGTTTCGACAGCTGCCTTTTTATCTGGCCGTGTTTATATCTTCTGCTGCGCATTGCATCCATTCTTTGAACGGCGGTGAGTTTTATGCCAAAGAAAATATCGATACTCGGTTCTACCGGCTCAATCGGAACGCAGTCTCTTGACGTTGCGCGAAAACACGGCTATTTCGTGGAAGCTCTGACGGCTTCTTCCAACGTTGAACTTCTTGAAAAACAGATTCGCGAGTTCCATCCGAAAAAAGCCGCACTTCTCGACCCGGAAAGAGCCGCGGAGTTAAAAATCAGAACAGCGGATCTTGACGTTTCCGTTTTATCCGGCACGGAAGGAATTTGCGAATGCGCCGGGAATACAGACGCCGAAACGGTAATAAATTCTATTGTCGGATTGGCGGGGCTCATGCCGACGCTGGCAGTTCTGAATGCAGGCAAGGATCTCGCGCTCGCAAACAAGGAGTCTCTTGTCGCCGGTGGCCCGCTTGTAAAAAATGCCGCAAAAAGAACCGGGGCGAGAATTCTTCCGGTAGACAGCGAGCATTCCGCGATATTTCAATGCCTGCAGGGTCAGCCGCCGAACCGTGCGTTGAAAAAAATCATTCTGACCGCATCAGGCGGCCCGTTTTTCGGAAAAAAACGCGCTGAATTGGAAAAAGTGACGCTCGCGCAGGCGCTTGCGCACCCGAACTGGAGTATGGGCGCAAAAATTACCGTTGACAGCGCGACGATGTTCAATAAGGGTCTGGAGCTGATAGAAGCAGTTCGGTTATTTGACGTCAGTCCAGAGCAGGTCGACATCGTCGTCCACCGTGAAAGCATCGTTCATTCGCTCATTGAATACGATGACAATTCCGTGATCGCCCAACTCGGCGTTCCGGATATGCGCGTGCCGATACAGTACGCCCTGACGTATCCGGACAGATATGAATCGCCGGTCAAAGAGCTTGATCTCGCATCTGCCGCCAGGCTGACGTTTTTTGAACCCGATTATGAAACGTTTGAATGCATCGGCATCTGCAGAAGAGCGGTTGCGTGCGGCGGTCTTATGCCCGCCGCGGTGAATTCCGCCAATGAGCAGGCGAATTTGCTTTTCAGGCAGGGGAAGATCCGTTTTCTTCAGATCCCGGAGCTGATAAACGCCGCGGCCGCCTGTGCGGAAAACAAAACGGATTTCACGCCGGAAGATATTCTTGCGCTTGACGCGCTGATGAGAGAAGAAGTCAACAGAAGAGCATAATGTATATTGAGGGAGAGAGAGGTTTCTGATGCTTGCGATAGATATCGCTCTGATTTGGAGTAAGGTATGGCCGGTTTTGCTTGCGGTACTTTTTTTCGGTATGATTATTTTCGTCCACGAATTCGGCCATTTCTTTACCGCAAAACTGAACGGAGTTACGGTGCATGAATTCGCTATCGGCATGGGACCGCTTCTGTTTCGTTTCAAAAAGGGAGACACGGTGTATTCTCTCCGCCTGTTTCCGATCGGCGGTTTCAACCGGATGGAGGGAGAAGACGAAGAATCCGACGCCGAGGGAGCCTTTTGCAATAAAAAAGTATGGAAAAGAATTGTTATCGTTGCCGCGGGAGCTTTGATGAATCTTCTTCTCGGGTTCCTGATGCTCGGACTCATAAACGGCACAGACGATCTTATCGGGACCAGAACCGTAGCCGATTTCTACGATAACGCGGTAAGCTGCGATTACGGACTTCAGGTAAACGATAAAATCATCGAGATTAACGGAACGCATATATTCAATTCCACCGATCTGAGTTATGCGATGGTTCGCGACAGCGACGCCGTATTTGATTTTGTAGTCATCAGAGACGGAGAAAAGGTCAAGCTTGAAAACGTGAAATTCGGCACGCAGGATATTAACGGCCGAGAGACGGTCATTTTTGATTTTATTCTATACGGGGTGGAAAAAACGCCCTGGCTTGTCATAAGGAACACGTTTCTCGACACCTTGTCCACCGCGCGCATTGTTTGGCTTTCTCTGTTCGATATCGTGACCGGGCGCTACGGACTGAAGGACCTTTCCGGACCGATCGGAACCATCGGCGAAATCAGCAAGGTCGTTACCAGCGAACAGGGAACGCCGATCGGCGACAGAATATTGACGGTTATTGAGATAATGGCGTTTATATCAATCAATATCGGCGTGTTCAATCTATTGCCGATACCGGCGCTGGACGGCGGACGGTTGTTCTTTCTGATAATCGAAGCGATTCGGAGAAAACCGATTCTGCCGAAATATGAAAAATACGTTCACGCCGCCGGCATGGTCCTGCTTCTTGCATTGATTGCGGTCGTGTCTGTAAAAGACATTATATATCTTTTTAAATGACGGTGCTGTTATGAGAAGAAAATCAAAAGAAATCAATATCGGGGGAGTCCGCATCGGCGCAGACCATCCGATTGCAATTCAATCGATGCTGAATACCCGCTCTGCAGACGTAAGCGCGTGCGTCGCGCAGGCAAAGAAGCTGGAGTCCGTCGGCTGTGAGATCGTCCGTATCGCGGTCCCTGACGATTCTTGTGTGCACACGGTCGCCGCGCTGAAAGAAAACCTGAAAATCCCCGTTGTTGCGGATATCCATTTTGATTATAAGCTTGCTTTGGAATGCGCTGCGGCAGGAGCGGATAAGATTCGTATCAATCCCGGGAATATCGGTTCCGAGGAGCGCGTCAAAGCGGTTGCGCTTGAATGCGCAAGGCGCGGTATCCCGATCCGGATCGGCGTCAATTCCGGCTCGCTGGAAAAAAATCTCCTTGAAAAGTACGGCGCGCCGACGCCCGAAGCGCTTGTGGAAAGCGCGTTATATCACTGCTCGCTTCTGGAACGGTTCGATTTTGATAATATCGTGATTTCGATAAAATCCTCCGACGTGAAAAGAACCGTCGAAAGCTATCGTCTTGCCGCGGAAAAAACCGATTACCCCCTGCATCTCGGCGTTACGGAGGCAGGTACGGAACGTATGGGGTTGATAAAATCCGCCGCCGGTATCGGTTCGTTGCTGATGGACGGCATCGGAGATACGATCCGCGTATCCTTAACCGCCGAACCGGAAAAAGAGATTGATGCGGCAAAGGATATTCTGACCGCAATCGGGCTCGGGCGCGGGGGAGTGCGATTCGTTTCGTGCCCGACCTGCGGCAGAACCGAAATTAACCTGATCGGTATCGCTTCCGAAGTTGAAGAACGCCTTCGCGGCTGCAAAAAAGATATTACCGTAGCCGTCATGGGATGCGTCGTAAACGGTCCGGGAGAGGCGCGTGAAGCGGATATCGGTATCGCCGGCGGAAAAGGCTGCGGGATCATATTCCGAAAAGGCGAGATAATCGAGAAGATTCCCGAAGACCGTCTTGTAGACGCTTTGTTGGAACAAATTGAAAAGCTTTGATCAAGACGAATCAAACGGAAAGCGGAACGAAGATGCAATATTTTCGTTCCGCTTTATTCATTTATTGAATTGTTGATAAAAAATTCAATAAACTGTCGATAAAATACCGTATTGTTTTTGAAAACGCGTTGAAAACAGTCGATAAGATTTTGATTCTTTGCATATTGGAAAATCGGTTGAAAACATGTTAAAATATTACAAATCGTATAATGAATCGCATAACATATACAATATGTAATATCATTAAAAATGCAGGTCGAACAATATAAAAAAACGGCGGCGGAAAAACCGTCGCCGTGAAGACCGGACGTTTATCTGCATTTTATGATTTTCATTTTTTTTCCGCCGGTGATCTTGCAGTCAACCAACTTTCCGTCTTTCCACTTAATATCGACTTTTGCTCCGCCCTTTGCGCGAAGGCCTTTTACCTCGCCGCTTTTCCAACGGTCGGGAAGCGCCGGCAGGATCCGAATCGTATCGCCGTCCGACTGCATCAGCATTTCAACGATGCCCGACGTCGCTCCGAAGTTCCCGTCTATCTGGAAAGGAGGATGCGCGTCGAATAAATTCGGGTACGTCCCCCCGCGCTTTTTTATTTTGTGATATGCTCCCACAACCGGACGAAGCTGCATATCCAAAAGCTTCAGCGCATGGTCGCCGTCATATAGACGCGCCCAGAAATTGATTTTCCAGCCCAGGCTCCAGCCCGTTCCGTCGTCGCCGCGGGCTTCAAGCGTCTTGATTGCCGCTGCGGCGAGCTCCGGCGTATCGTCTGGCGTAATCTGATGAGACGGGTGCAGAGCGTAAAGATGGCTGATATGACGGTGATGCGGTTCGCTTTCTTTCATTTCGTCATACCACTCCGTCAGACGCCCGTCTTTCCCGATTCGGAGCGGCAAAAGCTTCGGCAGCGCTTCGCGTACGCGGTTTACGGTTTCGCTTCTTTCCCGCAGGATCGACGCGGATTTCAGAACGTTTGAAAACAGCTCGCGGATAATACTCATCGTCATCGTGCTCGTCAGGCTGACGCTGTATTCTTTATTCTCGAGAAGATAAGAATTCTCGGGGGACGTGGAAGGCGCAAAAATCAGATAACCGTTCCTGTCCGGCGTCAGCACGTCAAGATAAAACTCCGCTGCGGCGAGCATGATCGGATACGCGGTCTGCCGGAGGAATGACAAATCGTTTGTATACTCATAGTGCTCGAATAAATGTCTGCAAAGCCAACCGCCGGACATCGGCCAGAAAAGCCATTGCGCTTTGCCGTCGACCGGTTGACAAGCGCGCCAGATATCCGTGTTGTGATGTGCGCAGAAACCGCCCGCGTCGTAATAAGCTTTTGCCGTTTCCCTGCCGTTGACGCTCATTTCGCGTATCAGCTCAATCAGGGGCAGATTCATCTCGGCGAGATCACAGGAAAGCGTCGGAAAGTAATTCATTTCCGTGTTGATATTGATGGTATAATCCGAGCTCCACGGCGGATTGATTTGATTGTTCCAGATTCCCTGCAGATTCATCGCCTGCGAGCCCGGACGGGAACCGCAGATCGTCAGATACCTTCCGAAATTGAATAAAAGCGCATAAAGACCGCAATCGTCCTTTTCTTTTTCAAAGCGGTTCAGACGTTTATCCGTCGGAATATCCGAACGGCTTTTTCCGTCAAGGCGGAAGCTTACGCGGTCGTAATATTTTTTGTAATCGGATTCATGCTCTTTTTGAAGATATCCGAAATGGAACAGCGCGGCGTCTCTCGCTTTGCGGAGCGCTTCCTCGCGGAACGGCTTTCCGTCCATATAAGGATGCCTGTTGAAACCGTTGAAGCTGCTTTCAACAGCAAGGAACAGGACCGCTTCGTTTGCGTTTTCGACTCTGACGCCGTTTTCATCCACGCTGCATTCTCCGCCGGAAACGATAGGATGCACCGCGATCCTGTAACAAATACCCCGTTCCGCGTCCCGGTCGGAGTACATTTTCCCTCGCTCATCGGGAAAACGCCTACGGTTCGACGGAGAATCGAAAGGACATTCGCCGTCCATATAATACGTCGTTCCGTCCTTGCCGAATCCGCATTTCAATTCGGAAGACAATTGCGCCGTGAAGCTGATTTTCTGCATACGTTCGGCGGAAAAACGCATGACCAGGCAATCCCGGACGCCGCTTAAAAAATATTCGTTGAAGAACGATATTCCTTTTTGATTGTAGGATATTTCGGCGCAGGCGCTTCCGATATCAAGGAGTCTTTTATAAGATACGCACGATTTCTGTTTTCGTGTTATCGTCAGTCTCCCGGCGGGCATATATGCAGCGACGTCTTTCGATGCGATTTTTTCTTCGATCAGTTCCTGCGCTTCGGCATAACGGCTTTGATACGCAAGCTCTCTTGCCTTGAAATAATCGCGATAAGCAAAGGATTTATTGTCATTCCGCGGGAAGCCGGTCCAAAGCTCGTCGTAATTCAGATTGATGTTTTCTTCGCAAACG
>JAFRTA010000252.1 GCA_017427315.1 Clostridia bacterium | reverse complement strand
TGTAAAATATATATAAAATCGTGCGCCGCGTATCCCGTTCAACAATGCTGTGAAAGGAGTGCCCGCAATGACAAAGAAAAAAACAATGCGCGCTCTGGCGCTGATCCTCATCTCCGTAATGCTCCTCCCGCTGGCTGCGAGTAAAGCCCCGGATTCCGGCGGCGGCAGCGTCGTTATGATATCGCTGATCTACGACGAGAACAGTCCTTATAAGCCCGCAGACGGCGGTTCTTCGGCTCCCGCGCCGACCGGTAACGGCGGCAGACGCGCTGCCCTCCGATAACGCGGGCATCCTCGCTCTTTATACCGAGCTGATGGATACGATGAAGGCGGCAAAACCCGCCTATCGCAGGATCGAATACCAGACGATGCCCGAGGAATACCGGAATTTCGGCAGCGTCCTCAACGCCGGCCTGAAGATCGCCGAGGGTATGATCACGACAAAAGAAAAAGCGGAGCAGGATCCTTCCGTCCACAATCAGGGAGACGATCCGGGCAACATCCCGATCCGCGACAACGTCAAGGGCTGCCTGCTGACCGACGCCTCCAAAATCAAAACCGCTTCGTGCAGGGACAACGGCGACGGCACCGCGACGCTTATGATCGAGCTGATCGATGAGAGCAATCCGAAGCCCGTTCCCGCCGGCGCGACCTCCACAGAGTTTTACACCAGCGCCATGTTCTTCCCCATGGATCAGGCGGGCATCGACGATATCATCAACAAGTTCAGCGGCATCGCGACGCTGAACTCCCTCGATCTGGTCTACACGGGCTGTACCGTCACCTGCGTCTTCGACACTGCGTCGAAAAAGATCCGGTCGCTGACCTACGTGGAACCCGTCGATATCAAGGCGGACGTCAAGGCTGCCTTTATCCCCATCACCGGGTCCGTGCGCGTGGTGGATACGATGGAGATCACCGAGATCGCATATTAAAGCGGCGCAGTATCCCCCGCCGGCGCCGCGCCCCGTGAAAGCCGCCGCGCCGGTTTTGCAAAAAAACGCCGTTTCAGTCCCCGGCGGCGCGTGTTTGCTCTCACGCAAAAGCGGGAAAATCGGTAAAAAACGGAATTTTTGCATATTTTTTTACGGAATTACGCTCAAAAAAACCGATTTGCCGAAAAAAGGCAGGTCGGTTTTTAATATCATACTTGACAATTTATGATTTTTGAGGTAAATTAGTAACGTATCTATTTGCGCTTACAGATTTGAAAGGAGCAATTCCCCATGAAAAAACATCTCGCACGGATTTGCGCTGTCGTCATGCTTCTGACGCTTGTCCTCTCCATGGCGGCGTGCAAAACTGCCGGTTCCGACGACAATATCGTGAGGATCACCCTGATCTACGACGAGAACAGCCCCTATAAGCCCGTGAACGGCGGCTCCGTCATCAACGGCGGCAGCAACGGCGGCGGTTCCGTAACGCCCGCGCCGACGAACAACGGCGGCGGCAGCGATTCCACCACCGCGCCCACCACGACACCGACCACCGCGAGCAACGGCGGCGGCAACGATACGCCCGCTCCGTCCAGCGACGCGCCCACCGAGGCCCCCGCAGCGGACACCCTGCCCTCCGACCCCGCCGGCATTCTTGCAAAATATAAAGAGGTCATGGACAACACCAAGGCTACGATCAAGACCTATGATAAATTCGACTATATCGAGATCACCGAATTCGACGTCGGCAGCGCCTCCGGTATTATCCGTCCCATCGTTGAAGGCCTGATCACCAGCAAAGACAAAGCCGAAGTCCAGCACCGCGATGACCACAAGCAGATCCCGCCCGTCAACGATGTCGGAGTAGGCTGCGGTCTGACCAATGCAGGCGCAATCAAATCCGCGAGCTGCGTCGACAACGGCGACGGCACTGCGACGATCAAGATCACGCTGAACGACGAGGTCAACCCGGAACCCATGGATGAGGCGACCGGTGTCAGCTCCTCCAACGTCGGCGGTATCTTCGCCTGCATGTCGAAGTCCGCTACCGAGAAGACGATCATGGAAAACATCGGCAAAGTTCCCGGCGGTCAGCTCAACAGCATCGACCTGACTTATAAAGACTGCACGGTCGAAATGACATTCGACAAGGCGGCAAACCACGCGACGAAAATCAACTACACCACGCCCGGCCACGCCGCTGCGTCCGTCAAGGTTGTGTTCAACATCAACGCGAACGTATGCCTTGAGAACCATGTCGAAATTTCCAACATGGTCTATTGATCCGACACAACATATCCGCGGCAGGATTTTCCTGCCGCGATTTTTTTCGCAGCGAAGCAATCCTTCGCTGCTTTTTCATTCGTATTTATCAGGTTCTGTCTTTTTCACAAATAATCTTGCTATTGACAATCCGCTCGGTTTGATGTAGATTATAAGATATAGAAATATATTTATTTTTATGTTCTTTGAAAGGGGTGCTTTCAGGATGAAAAAAACCTGGACCCGAACACTTGCCGTTATGATGCTGCTGTCTCTTGTTTTGTCTTTCGCGGCATGCGCAAACGCGAACACCGCGAATCCGGACAGTATCATCGCAATTTCGCTTGTATACGACGAC
The DNA here is from genome assembly GCA_017427315.1 of Clostridia bacterium. GTDB lineage: Bacteria > Bacillota > Clostridia > Oscillospirales > Acutalibacteraceae > RGIG2774. The sequence goes on along the minus strand of JAFRTA010000252.1, from coordinate 5,803 downwards.
AACGCCGCTGCGCCCGAATCGAACGACACCGCAAGCGACGCGACGGCGCCGACCACGGCGGCGCCCGCGGCGAACAACGACACGACCGCGCCGACCACAGCGGCTCCCGCGGCGAGCAACGACACGACGGCGCCGACCACGGCGGCCCCCGCGGCGAATAACGATACGACGGCGCCGACCACGGCAAACAACGGCGGCAGCGATACGCCCGCGCCGTCCGGCGACGCGCCCCCCGAAGCGCCGGCTGCCAGCGTGCTGCCCTCCACGCCCGCCGATATCCTGGCGAAATACACCGAGGTCATGAACAAGACCAAGGCGGACATCAAGCATTATAATAAGAAAGAATGGCAGACCGTGACCGACCTGAACCTCGGCGCAGCCACCAGCGTCGTCAACGCGCTGATCCCGCAGTTCATGACGCCGGAGGATAAAGCGGAGATCCAGGACCGCGACAGCGGCCACAATATCCCGCCCGACAGCGACACCGTCGGATGCGCGATGAACGACCCGAATTTCATTAAGAGCGCGAAATGCGAAGACCTGGGCAACGGCCAGGCAAAAATCACCATCGTGCTGCAGGACGAAGTGGATCCCGAGCCCTACAACAGAGACACGGAAAGCTCGCCCTCCAAGACCGGCGGCATCTTCCCCTGCATGCCGCGGCAGTCGATCCTCGACGAGGTGGCGAAGATCTCCGTCATCAAGGTCAACAGCTTCTCCCTGACCTATAAGGACTGCACCGTTGAAGCGATCTACGACACGGCGACGGGCCACGTCTCCGAAATGCATTATACCATGCCCGTTTACGTCGACGCCAGCCTGAAGCTTTTGTTTGATATCGGCGCAACCGGCGTGGTCACGGACTACGTCACGATCAACAATACGTCCTATTAAGACAGCCGGTCGAAACAGACGTGAGCGATCCTCCGTCAAACCAATCGAAAGGGGTTCTTTCTCCATGAAAAAAAACGTTACCCGTGCACTCGCCGTTCTGACGCTGCTGTCCCTCGTGCTTTCGATGGCGGCGTGCGTGAACGCAAACACCGCAACCGATAATATTCTGACCGTCTCTCTGGTCTACACCGACGACGGCGCAGAAACCCCGGCGAACAACGACACCCCCGCCGATGCTGCGACGAACAACGACGCGACCGCGCCGATTGCGGCTCCCGCGGCAAACAGCGACACCACCGCGCCGACCGCGGCTCCCGCGGCGAACAACGACACGACCGCACCGACTGCGGCTCCCGCGGCGAGCAGCGACACGACCGCGCCGACTGCGGCTCCCGCGGCGAACGACGATACGCCCGCCGCCTCCGAAACGCCCTCCGAAGCCCCCGCGCAGAACTCCGATATGCCGCAGGGAACGCAGGCGATCTATGAATTCTATAAAAAGTCCGTCGACGACATCAAGCAGAACGGCGCAGCCGGCTATCTGAAAAAGTCCTACCAGACCATCGGCGACCTGAACGTCACCGGTATCGGCGCGGTCGACAACTTCATCAAGGGCGAAGCCTCCAAGCGTATGCGCCCCGAAAGCGATCCGTGGATCGACGACGACGCCAAGGGCTCCGACGAAGCGAAGCGCGACATGACGCCGTGCGAGCTCACCGATCTTTCGAAGATCGTCTCCGCGACCTGCGTCGACAACGGCGGCAATTACGATATCAAGCTCGTCTTTGCGGATGAAGACACGCCGCAGAACGCCGAAAGCAGCTTCCTCGCGAAGGTCACCAATAACGTCATGTTCAAAGAGGACATCGATAAGGAGCTCGAGGGGCTCGCCAGCGCGATCAAGGACCCCGTTTACCACGTGATTTATAAAGGAACGATGATCGAGGCCACGATGACGCCGACCGGGCAGTTTATCACGCTGCACCATTATACGAACGTCGATATTCAGGTCGATTCGGTCAAGATCCTGGTCTTCCCGCTGAACAACAAGGGCATTTCCATGAGCGCGGATATCTGGTATACCGAGTTCAAATACTGATCGATCGGCAACCCGCAGGAATCCGGACGGGGCGGCGCGTATGGCGCCGCCCCGCTTTTTCGCCCTTTGAGGGTTAGAGATAAACACAAGGGGCGGACAAATTCTGATTTGTCGCTGCGAAGCAGCGAACAAATCAGAATTCCCGTGAGATGTGAAATGTGAGATGTGAAATGTAATTACTTTTCACATTTCACATTTTTCTGTTCACTGAAATACTGATTTGCGGGGCGCGGAGCGCCTCGACAAATCAGTATTTGTCTTAATTCCGCGAAAACCCGTGAAGGTCTTTTTTTCCGTATGCGGAGAATCCGCTTCTAATTGTGTTATCATTTTGTTATATGTTTAAATTTTTAGCCATTTTTCCCCGATAGGTCTTGCAATATCGGAATGCGGGTGCTATTATATACTCGAAGTATTGAAAAATTACTTTCATAATTATATTGCAAAGAGGTGTTATGTATGGAATTCATGGCAACGTTCCTGGAGGGCTTCAAAGCGCTTCTCTATCTCATCCAGAAGGTCCTTGCGATGTTCGGCATCCCCACGAAAAATTTTGAGGTGTAAGTTTTCTTTACCCGAAATTTGTTTATTATCTAAGATACGGAGGTGAAAATAATGAGTGATATCGTCAACCTTATCCCTGAAAGCGAGGGTTCCGGCATGAACGAAGCATACAATGTTATCGATAAGTATATCCTTCCCTTCCTGAACTTCATCAAGAAGATCATCAACAGCATCGTTAAGCTTCTCGGTCAGCCTACTGTTTTCGCAGAGGACTGATCCCGTGAACCGCAGACGCCGGGAAGAACCGATCTCACGATCTCGCTTCTCCCGGCGTATTACGTCGGGCTACGTACCGAATCGTCGCCTTTTTTGTCCGGGAGGTGTTTTTATGAATATCGTTATCCCGACGAAGGAGCATGAGCCCCTGAACGAGGATTACGCAACCGTGGCGGATCTTCTGAACGATTTCGCGCGCCGTTTGCTCGTTGTTTTCGAGGCAATCAGAAAAATGTACGCATTTTTCGATTTTGTTCCGCAGTTCCCCGGCCTGGGCGGCTGACAGAACCAGATATATAACGGAGGATTTTTCATGCAGACCGTAATCAACTATATCAAAGAATTCTTCAGAGTGATCGTCACCCTTCTCGTCGAGCTCAGAATTCTCAGCGAAGAAGCGGCGCTCAGCATTCTTTCATGAGGTGAATAAACCATGTTAAGCAGTATTATCGAAGTCATTAAAAAGATTTTCGAAGTTCTTGACAAGCTTCTTGCAAAGCTCAAGATCAAGGCTTCCTGGGAAGACATTTTCGAGTCTCTCACCACGCCCGCAGATCAGCTTTAAGGGTCGATACGGGCCGGAGAAAGCCTCCGGCCCGTATACCGAAAACCGTATACGAAACGGAATTCTTTTTTTTATTTTTTTTAAACTTATGCATCTTTTTGCATAATATTGCAATGTTTATGAATAGTTATTGAACTATTGTGATATTTTTTTACAACGATTGATTTTATTGCCGGAAGATGGTATAATTACCACATAATCTAAAGAAGAAGGCGGTGCAGCAAGGTGGAGGCAGCGATCAACTTTATCATGAAAATCATCACGATCCTGTCACAGATGATTCGCCTTTTCGGCGCCAAAAAGAACGGCGACTGAATCACGGCGATTCGCAGCCGGAAATTTCGGTTCACAATGTGTTAATAAATCGGTAAAAACATCGAGAAAAACACATTCCAATTACTGAGAAATTATACATCCGGCGAAACGCATGTTCTTGAGTTTTCCGCCGGAACGTGTTAAAATGTTTACAATGATACTTAACATATCATGAGTATTTCAACGGAGGTGAAATTCGTAATGGAAAACTTTGATCTCGGCAAAATCGACATCAAGGCCATCTTTGATGCTGTCAAGAAGTTCTTCGCGGCTCTTGTAACCTTCATCAGCGCGGTTTATGATTCCAAGAAGGCGAAGGTCAGCGATCTGTTCAGCTTCTAATTAGCTGCACACTGCCACTATTTCAGAAATAAAGGGTGTGAAAAAAATGCTTGAGAAGATTCTGGATTTCCTTAAGGAGCTTATCGCTTTCTTCCAGAGAATCGTTGTCGCCCTTCAGAGTGACGAGAGCGCGACGAAACTTCAGTCTCAGATCGACTAATGTCGGTTTACTAAATCAGTCAATTCCTGATTTGAGATTTGCAAATGTCAAAGCAGACAGCCGGGTGCAACAGCGCTCGGCTGTTTTTTTATGTGAAATGTGAAAATGTAAAGCAGAAGAATCAAATCACGAATCACGCGCGCTTCCCGCAAACCTCATATTCCACATTCCCGCAAGTCCGTTTTACCCGTATTTTACACAATCTGACGGAATTTCCCGGATTTCTCTCCGTTTCAATATTTTCTGTTGACAACCTGCACCGGCTGTGTTATTATGTTAAAAAGGTTTTAACGGTTCGTTACGACTTTTCAAATGAATAACGGCGGGAGGCGGCGGAAAGAATTTGCAGAGTATTTCACATCTGACAAATTTTTTTTGCCCTTTTTTCCTCGCGGACGGCGATTTCCGTTTTTTTCGGTTTTTGGCGCGCACGGCGCGCAGAACATAAATAATCAGGGAGGAAATGTGCATGAAACTCATTTACGACACCAAAGACAAGCCCAAGTTCGGACAACTGATCGTTTTTGCGATCCAGCAGCTTCTCGCGATCATGGCGGCGACCCTCGTCGTGCCCGTGATCATCAACGGCAATGTCGCCGGCTTTATTAAAGACGGAACGATTACCTGGGAATTCGCAAAGCAGATGAGCCCCGCCGCAGCGCTCTTCGGCGCCGGCATCGGCACGCTTGTGTACGTTCTGTTCACCAGAAGAAAGAGCCCTGTGTTCCTCGGTTCCTCGTTTGCGTTCCTCGGCTCCATGGCCGCCGCTTTCGCAGGCGCCGTTTCCATGGCCGCCGGTTATCTCGGCCTGATCCTCGGCGCGATCTTCGCGGGTCTCGTTTACGTCGTCCTCGCGATCGTCATCAAGGCTGCCGGCGTCAAGTGGGTCAATAAACTGATGCCCGCCGTCGTGATCGGTCCCACCGTCGCGATCATCGGACTTTCGCTTGCCGGAAACGCTGTCGGAGACCTGAAGACCGCCAACGCGGGCGGCGACGTGCGTATCGCGATCCTCTGCGGCCTTGTTACGCTCTTCGTTACGATGCTCTGCTCCACCTTCGGCAAAAAGACAATGAAGCTGATTCCCTTCATCATCGGTATCTGCGCCGGTTATGTCTTTGCTGCAATCCTTACCGTAATCGGCAAAACCGCCGGAATCGAGGCGTTGATGGTTATCGATTTTTCCTCCATTCAGGCGCTTTGGGCGGACGGTATCACCATCAAGACGTTCTTCTCCGTCCCCGATTTCACGTTCCTGAACGCGGTCAAGGGCTTCGGCGATCTGAACGGCTCCTACATCGGCACCCTGCTTGCCGCATACGTGCCTGTGGCGTTCGTCGTGTTCGCCGAGCACATCGCAGACCACAAGAATATTTCCTCCATTATCGAAAAGGACCTGCTTGAGGATCCCGGCCTTGCGAACACCCTGCTGGGCGACGGCGTCGGCTCCATGGCGGGCGCGTTCTTCGGCGGCTGCCCGAACACCACCTACGGCGAGTCCATCGCCTGCGTCGCAATCACCGGCAACGCCTCCGTGGCGACCATCATCACCGCGGCGATCGGCGCGATCATCATCGCTTTCCTGACTCCGTTCGTCGCGTTCGTCAACTCGATCCCGAGCTGCGTCATGGGCGGCGTCTGCATGGCG
>JAFRTA010000251.1 GCA_017427315.1 Clostridia bacterium | reverse complement strand
TGCCACGGATCTGTTAATCCTATCGATTGTGCGAACATTTCTTCATAATTCGTGAATCCGTTCATTTCCATCACCGTATTCACTTTATCACATTTCTTTTCCCTTTTCTATACCATTTTCACGGAATTAAGAAAAGAGCCACGCGGCAGGACGGAGCCGCGGGGACCCGCAGTTCGGATAAAAGAAAAAACCGCCCACACGGGGTGAGCGGTAAAGACGCAGTGTAATCTTGAGTTTTTTACTGTTTTGGTGTATAGTAAATATATCAACAAATCGGGATTGGTTGAGCTGCAGGAATTGCAGCTCAACAGCAGTTAAAGAAATCATTTATACAGTTTTTTATGGATATACAACGACAGAGGTGTAGGATGAGATTTATTCCGGTCAATAAAGAAAATATTGATTATTATAAAAAATTTGAAAACTCGGAAGATTTATCACTTTATATGTCCAGAATATACCCAGATTATGAATCTTCTTATTTGAAATGGATGTATATTGAGGTGGACCGGCGTTATATCGGAAGTATCTGGTTAGAGGGCAAAGATATTCATTTGGTAAAGATGGGTATTTTTATTGCGGATCCTGCGTATCGGGACAAAGGTATTGGAAAGCTGGCAATACAAAAGATGATTACCATGGCTGAAAGTGACGGCATTCATGTGATTGCCTTAAATGTCAGGGCTGAAAATGTACGTGCCAGAAAAGTATACGCTGCCTGCGGCTTTAAAATAAAGAGAAGATTAAAAAAAGAAAATGGTATAGAAGCCTTTTCTATGGAATTGGAATTATAAGATAACGTACCCGATGATCTGCATATTCAATTAAAAGTCCTCGGATCATCCGGTTAGACGACTCAAGGGCAATAAAACAATTTTATCAGGTTTCAGAAATATCAAATCGGGACAAGACAGGACAAAAACGATCATGCGGGAAATGAGAGCTCATACAGTTCATGCGGCGCGATCTCCTGCCCGTCCGCCCATTCGACGGTATTACCGGAAATGCGGTGCGAGAACGCGCCCGTGACTGCGTCCCGGTTTTCGTAGATCCCGGTTTCCGGATCCCACAGCGTCTCAAGCGCCGCGGCCGCCGCCTCATCCAGAAGCTGCCGGTCGTGTTTCGCAAAATCGGCAAAAATCAAAATGCTCGCATTGCCTTTTGCGTCCGCTTGATTTATAATGCGTTCCCGTGTATAATGGAACAAAAAAAGGAGCTCCGATATGACCGAATGGAATTATGATTACAGCGAAACACTATGGATGAAGATGTTTTTGGCGCGTCCCGATTTTGAGCACGGCCGCAGCGAGGTATTGATCACCTTCGAGCAGGCGCTGGATATCGTAAAAGCAGTTGACAATCTGACAAAGGGGGTTCGCAAGATCATCTACCTTGTCGGCTGGCAGGGCCTCGGTCACGACGACTGCCATCCGGTGATGGAGCCCGTCAACGACGCGCTGAAACGCTGCTGCGACGCAACGGGCAGAGAGAGCCTTTTATGGCTTTACAACGAGGCGAAAAAATACAATACCGTCATCAGCGTCCACGTCAACGTATCGGACGCCGTTGCGGTGACGCCCATCCTTGACGAGCTTGCCGCGGCAAACGCGCTTTGCAACGATTTAAGCGGCAGACCCGCGGTCCTTCAGACGCTCAACGGCAGAGACTGCTACAAAACGTCGTATCCGCAGCTCTGGGACAGCGGGATCTTCAAGCGCATCATCGACCGCTTCTGCGAGCTCTTTCCCGCCCGGGAAGCGGGTACGGTGCATCTGGACAATTTCTGCATTGCCGAAAGCCTGAATCCGAAAACATATCTCGAGGAACAGGACGCCGCGAGAAACAAAATGCTGGATTATCTACAGGAGCTCGGCATCGACGTGACAAGTGAATACACTTACCGTGAAGCGCATTTCAGAAATGAATCCGTCACCCACCCGAACCGCAAGCTCCTGTACGCCTCCGCGGGCGAGGATATGACCGAGATCAACTGGGAAGACGTACCGATCCGCACGCTCGGGAGGATCCCTGCGACGTGGTGGACCAGTCAGGTGAGCATGCGCGAGTGCATGGATATCCCGCCCGCGACCTACAGCGGACACCTGACGGACAAAAAGCTCCTCAACGTCTTTTACGGCGCGATGCACGGCGAGGATATCTGGATGAAGCTCGGCGTTGATCCCGCGGTCTGGGTTCCCGAATTCGTGCGCCAGTTCTGCACGCTGCAGCTGCCGTATTTTTACCTGAACCGGTACGAACGCCGGTCATACCGTGAGGAAGACGGCGGCTATACTGTGTTTTTCTCGGACGGCGTCGTCAGCGACGGCAAAAACGGCCGGATCACGAAAAACGGCGCTCTGCTCAAGGACGGCGGCGACGTGCTGCTGCCGCTTGACGAAAAGAATACGGTCTTTATCGCGTATTCCGAAAACGGCAGAACAGGCGAATGGGCGATCCCCGACGCGGCGTTTACGAAAGCCGACGTGTTCCGTATCGCTCCGGACGGCTGCATCCCGGCGGGGACCGCCGAAACCGCTGAAGGAAAGATCGCGCTTTCCCTCGCTCCCGGCGAAGCAAAGCGGATTCAGAGAAAAAAATGAAAATGAATAAAAGAACTGTTTATACAAAAGAATCACTGAAGGAGATCTCCTTCCCCCTGGGAGGAATCGGCACGGGCTGTATCGGGCTTGCGGGCAACGGCAGCCTTATCGACTGGGAGATCTTCAACCGGCCGGACAAAGGCGGCGACAACGGCTTCAGCCATTTCGCCGTCAAGGCGTCGCGCGGCGGCAAAACGGTTGACGCGCGCGTGCTCTGCGCGGACGACAACAGCAGTCTTACCGGTACATACGCACACGGCTACGGCGATGGCAAACGCAGCGTTTCCATGCAGGGCTTTCCGCATTTCCGCGACGCGGTGTTTACCGGCGAATTCCCCGTTGCGACGGTGGATTTCAAGGATGATACTTTCCCGGGCTGCGTCAGGCTGACCGGGTGGAACCCGCTGATCCCGCTGAACGACCGGGATTCCGGCATCCCTGCGGCTTTTATTGAGATCTCGGTGACGAACCCGACGGCGGAGCCGCTGGATTATTCGATCTCTGCCTCTCTTCGCAACCCGTCCGAGGGCTCGGTCAACGAATTCCTGCAGACGGACGGCGGCAGTTGTCTTGTGATGCGGCAGACGAAGCATCCCGCCGACAGCCCCGAATACCGCGAAATGACGCTGGCGACGAACACTTCCCACGGCGTATCATCGCAGGAATACTGGTACCGCGGCGGGTGGAACGACGGCCTTGAGCGCTATTGGCGCAACTTCACCGAACAGACGGATCTGACGGGCAGAACTTACGATACGCCCGGAAATTATGATACGGGAACGATTTCGGTGAGGATGACCGCAGCCCCCGGCGGAACGGTGAAGACGCGTTTCGTCATCGCTTGGTACGCGCCGAACTGTTATAACTACTGGAGCCCGCATAAAGAAAAAGCGGAGGACGGCGAAGAGCGCGACGTGATCTGGAAGAATTATTACGCTTCCCTGTTCCGGGATTCCTCCGACGCCGCCCGGTACGCGCTTTCGCAATGGGACCGCCTCATGAGCGAAACGACGCGTTATCACGACGCGCTGTTCGGATCGTCTCTGCCGGAGAACGCCGCAGAAGCGCTGGCAAGCGCCGTTTCGGTGCTGAAAAGCCCGACGGTGATGCGCCTGGAAAACGGCGAGTTTTACGGCTGGGAGGGCGTCCGGGAACGTCACGGCTCCTGTGAGGGCACCTGCACCCACGTCTGGAATTACGCATACGCGCTCTGCTTCCTGTTCCCGCAGCTGGAACGCTCGATCCGCGAGACAGATTTTAAATATAATCAGGATCAGACCGGGAGAATGGCGTTCCGTATGCAGCTCCCTCTCGGCAGAGAACGCAGCGGTTTCCGCGCCTGCGTTGACGGGCAGATGGGCGGCGTGATCAAGACTTACCGCGAATGGAAGCTCAGCGGCGACGATGCATGGCTGCGCGCGCTCTGGCCGCAGGTGAAAAAGTCGCTCGAATACGCGTGGAGCGAAGAAAACCCCGACCGCTGGGACCGGGATCAGGACGGCGTATTGGAGGGGCGGCAGCACCATACGCTCGATATGGAGCTGTTCGGTCCGTCCTCATGGCTCGAGGGCTTCTATCTTGCCGCGCTGAAATGCGGCGCCGAAATGGCGCGCAGAATGGGCGAGGAAAAATCCGCGGAAAAATACGAATCGCTGTTCCGTCAAGGGAAAGCCCGGTGCGACGAAAACCTGTTCAACGGAAAATGGTACTGCCAGAAGATCGACCTTGCGGATGAAGATCTGCTGTCGCCTTTTCCCGACGCAAAGGAGACCTACTGGAACGCGGAATCCGGCGAGATCAAATATCAGATCGGCGAGGGCTGCGAGATCGATCAGTGTCTTGCCCAGTGGCACGCGAACCTTTGCGGGATCGGTGAGATCTACGATAAAAAACAGCTCCGCACTGCCCTGCGCAGCATATACGAGAACAATTTTCTGCCCGATATGCGATCGCATTACAACACGTTCCGGCTCTTCGCCGTCAACGATGAGTCGGGCACGGTGATCTGTTCGTTCCCCGACGGCGTAACATCCCCCGCGATCCCGATCCCCTACGCGCAGGAGACGATGCACGGCTTTGAGTACGCACTTGCCGGGCTGATGATCTCCGAGGGGATGATCGACGAGGGGATGCGGATCGTCACGTCGGTGCGCGACCGCTACCGGGGCTTCAACCGCAACCCATTCAATGAGATCGAATGCGGGAACAACTACGCCCGCAGTATGGCGTCCTTCGCGCTTTTGCCGATCTTCTCGGGCTTCTCGTTCGACCTGCCGGACGGCGCGTTGGGTTTTGACCCCGTACTGCCCGGCGATTTCCGCGCGCCGTGGTTCGCGGGCGGCACGTGGGGAGGGTTCGAACGCACGGAGCATAAAACCGTGCTGACCGTCAATTCGGGAACTCTGCGTCTCTCAAGCCTGAAGCTGCCTTATCTTCAAGGCGTGCGGCGTGTCTTATGCGACGGCAGGGAGATCCCCTTCTCGTTCCGGGACGGGGAACTGACGCTGACGGCTGAAATCACGGGCAGCCTGACGGTTGAAACCGGCCGAGGAACCAAAGCATAAAAACAACAAATCAAAACGGGTCGGACAACCGTATTCATCGCGGCTGTCCGACCCGTTATCCGGTGGTATTATCATAAAAACAGCCGGTTTGCAATATTGACTTTTGCCCGGATCCGGTGTATACTGTTTTCGTAGGCAATATCGGTATTTTTTTCGGAGGCGAGCATAATGGAATTTCTTGACGGTATCCTTGATTTCTTTTCCTCGTTGTTCATGAAGATCCTGGTTTTCTTCAACGGCGGGAAGCTGTTTGACTGATTCGAAGAACACCGCCGTGTCCGTTGTCGGGATCACCGGCGATACGACAAGATAAGAGAAAACAAAAAACATGACCGAATAAAAAGATCCGTGAGCTGCGGGTCTTTTTATTTGCGATCGGTTTTTGTTTTTTTAAATGAAAGATCGTCTTTACTTTTTATGTCATCATGATATAATGACATTATAGCGGTTCGGCGACCGTAAAAAGGATCCCTGAAAGCCGAACCGATCGGGAGGGTAAAAAATGGTCCAGTTCCTGACTTATATCTATCTTGTTTTCGTTCTGGTTTTTCAAAACGGTCTTTCCGTTCTCTTTGCCGGCGAAAAACGTCACCGTTCCCGACACCGGCTCGCTTGCTGCGACGGACGCGCTCGGCCGTCAGACGGTCTCTGCCGGGGAAAGCGAGAAAAAGGTCGGTATTTTCTATTTTCTTTGGCTCGGCGAGCACGGAACCGCGGGCCCCTATAACAATACCGCGTTTGTCGAGGCGCATCCGGACGCGATTGAATCCGAAGAGAAATGGATGGAATACGGCGGCGGCGTTCTGCCGCAGATCCTGAACGCGGTTTCGGTCCTGAAAAAATACGGGGTGGATTTCAATATCCTTTCCGTGGTCGACGACAGAAACGCAAAGGAGATCGAAAGCACCTGGAATTATTTCAAAAAGCACGGCTTCGATTATCTGCAGTTTATCCCGTACGTCGACGAGGGAAACGGCGTTTCTCTCTCCGCGGAAGCATACGGGGAATTCCTGAAAAAATCGTTCGATCTGTGGTATGACGATTATATGCGCGGGAAGTACGTTTCCGTAAGGCATATCGACAACTATATCGACATAATGCTCGGGCGGCCGCCGGAGAACTGCGCCATGTGCGGCGTGTGCGGGAGCTACTTTGTCGCGGAAGCAAACGGCGATCTTTATCCCTGCGATTTCTACTGCAAGGACGAATATAAGCTCGGCAGTATTTTTGGCGCGGAACCCTTCGCGATAAATGAAACGCACAGGCGCTTTATCGCCGCGTCCGAGGCGATCCACCCCCATTGCGAAGGCTGCAAATATTACGCGCTCTGCCGCGGCGGGTGCCGCCGGGACAGGACGGACCATGACACAAAAAACCGGTACTGCGAGGCATACTGTGATTTCTTTGATTATGCCGCCGAGCGGATGCTGCGCGTAGCGCAGCTTCTGGCATACAGTTAAAAACAAGTCGTTAAACCGGGATATAACGCGGCGCTCAGACAGAACACACAAAAATCTGCGCCGGAATAAACGAAGAAATACGCCGCGGAGCGATGCCCCGCGGCGTAAATTCTTACTTGCTGCACGGTAAAGAACAGCCTTCTTCCAAAGTCTAAAGAATAATATGTTGAGAAACAATTACTCCCCAGAGATTATTCCTGTATACTATTGCAATATCGTGCTTAAGATCAAACCTATATTCACATAAAACTGCTTTGTAATGCCGGAGAAATCAGCTAATCCGGCAAGACTTGAAGCGCTTAGCGGAGAAGATCCCGGAGCGGGAATCCACTGCGCGATCCCCCGCCAACTGCACCGTTACTTTGCACGATTGTACCGATAATATTCCCTGTCGTTTTTGACCGCATAAGCCTGGATATGCTGATCGCTTTGCCTGCCGCATCAACCGGTATAAAACCACCGGCGCTCATAGCAGGACTGGCTGCGGCTGTCAGAATAGTCACGATTTTGCTGAGTCCTTCAAAGGCAACAGATCCCGCCGCTCCAAGCAATGAGATCGGTATTGTGCCCGCCATAGCAGTAAGAGGTAAGAGCAATGAGACGGAACCTTTATGTTTCGGCATAGAGTTAACCGGAACAAAGTTGACCATTGATTCGATCTGTTCCTGGTTGTATTTCTGCAAATCTTCCATTCTGCCAAGACCTCCAATAAGCATTTAATAGGATTATAGAGCTATTATGCATCTATTAACCTGTTATATCAATAGAAAAATAATAGGATTTGGCACTGTCCGAGGAATCGTCTCCGGCAGGTCGGTCATCATGACAGCGACGGACAGCAACAGAACGCTGCTGGACTTCTTCACCCGAACCACAAGCGACGTTAAAGCCGATATCACCTCGCTCTATCCTATGGTGGCGGCGCTTTCCGAAGGGCAGCGCGCGGGCATCGAATTCATCTCCCTGCGCAAGCTGGTCATGCTCGGCAACCGCGAAGCGGAATATGCCGACGATGCGCTGGAAGACCTTGAGCCGACTTCCGTGTATGAAGGCGTGGACCGCGGGATCCATATGTTCGGCAGCGATTCGGCGTTCAACCTGAACAGCAAGCTCTATGACTGGAACCAGAACGCGAAGAGCGTATTCGTCTACTTCAAGGTGGACGAAACCGCGCCGGTGAGCGACGCTTCCACCTCGGCTTCCGCTTTCTCCGCGGGCCGTATTGCAGTCGCCGCCGTCGGCGGGGCGTGCCTCGGCGCGCTGGTCACGGCGTGTTTCATGAGCATCGTCGGAAAGAAGAAGAAAAACGAGACTGCGGCAGCGTGACGGTTGTCACCGATTGACATATACGCAGATATCGGGTATATTGTTTATGAGGTGATTCTATGAAAGCACAAAAAGTACTGTCTTTTTTCCTTGCAGCCCTTTTTATGGTTTCCGGTTTTTCGCTGTCGGCGCAAGCCGAAGGGATCGGCGCCTGCACCCACATGGCGCAGGGCCGTGATCAGGCGCAGACCTGCGCGGCAGCCGTGAACGCCGAGCTGCCGATCCTGCGCGACGAGGTGCATTGGCAGACCGTGGAGCCCGTAAAGGGTCAGCTCTCCCTGCCGGAACGCGCGCGCTGGGTCGGATCCGCAGCTGAAAACGGCATAAAGAGCCTCGTGGTGCTGAGCTACGGCAACCCGATCTATGATTTCGGCCGGCCGGCGCAGGCCGATATCGACGCAGGCGCCGCGTGGGACTGCACGATGCCCGTGCGCGACGGCGACCCGGAAACGACGGCGGACGACGAATACTTCGACGCCTATATCCGATACGTGGATTTCGTTTCGGAATCGTTCGCCGGCAAGGTTGCGGCCTATGAGATCTGGAACGAGCCCGATCTCAGGTATTTTAATACAAAGGACGCGACCGCCGCGGATTATGCCGAGCTGTTAAAAGCGGCTTACCGGACGATCAAACAAAACGATCCCGGCGTTACGGTCCTCGGCGGCGCGATCGCGCTCCGGACGGAATTTATTGACGGCATGATGAAGGCCGGCGCGGGATCGTATATGGACGGCCTGTCCGTACATTACTACTTAGGGAAAAACGCGCCTGAAAAGCGGGCGAGGAACAGACTGGACGAATACAGAGACGTGCTGGTAAAATACGGCTGCGATAACATGCCCGTCTGGGTCACGGAAACAGGCTGGGCAAACAGCAATGTGGATGAACAGACGCAGGCGCAGTATATTGTTCGTAACGCCGTATTTTACGATGAATTTCTGCTGGATCACGGCGTCGAGGGACAGTATTTTACCTACGAGCTGCAGGACAGCAGCATCACGTCGGACGTTCCGGGCACCGAGGAGTACGAAAACTCCCTGGGGCTTTACAGGAACGACTTTACGCCGAAGCTATCCGCCGCCGCGGTAAAAACCTTCAATTCCCTGACGGCAGGGAAAAGGCTCGCCTCCCTGGAGCAGACGAAATACGGTCCTTTTTATCAAAAGTCGGCCTACGTCGCCACCTATGCGCAAGGCGGACAGACCGTATACGTCGTCTGGGCGGAGTCCCGGTTCGAGCAGGAGATCGATCTCCCGGATACGGAAATAACCGTTTATGACATGCAGGGCAATATCCTCGAGGAGCATGCGCCGGGCGGCGCAAAACGCGTCGGCGCGGCAGAAGCCCCGATCTATATCGTATGCGATTCGGCTCCCGGAAACGCCGCGCTGAATTTCATACAAAGGATCATTTCGTTTTTCAAGCGTATCCTCAGAGCGCTTGCGAACGGCTTCGTCGGCTGGTAACGGCGGACGAGGCCGCAGGAATTTGTGGAATTCCCGCAAACGCCGAGCCGGAAGGAGGCCTTCGATGATGCGATTGGGAATCTTCACCGACCCGCACTATTCCTCCCGGGAAATCACGTGCGGCAACCGGTACAACAGCCTGTCCCTTGAGAAGATCCGGCAGGCGTATCGGTTTTTTGGAGAAAAGGACTGCGATCTGATCGTTTGTCTCGGCGACCTGATCGACCGGGAGGACGACCGCGAAACGCAGGAAGCGCAGCTTGTCCGCGTGGCGGAGATCATCCGCGGCTGCCCGATCCCGAGCGTCTGTCTGATGGGCAACCACGACGCGTTCGCCTTTACGGAGGATTCGTTCTACGGCATTCTCGGCTCCGCCTGCAGACCGTCGGACCGCGTTCCGGACGGAAAACGGCTCGTTTTTCTGGACGCCTGCTACTTCAAGGACGGACGCCGTTACAAACCCGGCGATTCCGACTGGACGGACACGTTCTACCCCTTTGAAGACGAATTGCAAAGAATCGTTTCCGCCTCAAAAGAGGATATCTACGTGTTCCTTCACCAGAATCTGGATCCCCAAATCAAAGAAAGCCATCGGCTGTACAACGCCGACCGCGTCAACGCGATCCTTCGCTCGCGCGGAAACGTGAAAGCGGTCTTTCAGGGGCATTATCATCCCGGCGCCCGGCACGAATACAACGGGATCCGTTATATCACGTTCCCGGCGATGTGCGAGCGGGAGAACGCCTTTTTCATTGAAGAGGTATAATACTATGCAATTCAAAAAAGGATCCGGCTGGAAAGCCTGCTTTGACGAGGAAAACGGCCGTTATTTCGGCGAATACGGCGGCGTTCAGGCGTACCGTCTGAACGAGCTGACAAAAGAGCAGTACGACGCGCTCGAGCCGGAAATGAGCGAAAGCGCCGCAGGCTCGATCATGTACGAGGGGCGGCATATGTATATGTCGGTCAACGACCGATGCGGTCCGCCGTATACCGTCGTTTTCGACGACGATTACGAGAAGCTCTGTCCCTGGGCGGACGTGGTGAAAAGCGGCGAGGTCTTGCCGGAAGGTCTGACCGACGCGGCGGTGGAGATATTCGTCTCGGAGGAAAACAACCGCGAACAGCGCCGCAGAAAACGCGGGGAGCGAAAAAAGACGGCGGAATGCGCCGGAGAATGTCGTTTCAGTATCGATCGTCATTAAGCAGCGCCGTATAAACAAAGACTACGCCGACGGGAGGACGCGGTTCTCCCGTCGGCGCATTCTTTTATTCTCCGCCCTGTAAAACGCCTGATTTGAGCGAAATCCGGCGGGTTCGCAAAGACGGAGAATTTTTACCGCAGAAAGAAAGAACGCGCAGCACAGGGCAAACGCCGCCCTTTTGGCGCAGGTCAGACGTGCTTCACGTAGTCGTCGTCAGCGATCTTTTCGCCGATGCAGTCCATTCCTCCGGCGTTCATAGCTTATTTCGCAAGCTCAAAGGTCACGGTAAAAACCGTGCCGTGTTCCGCGTCGCTCTGCACGTCGATTTTTGCGCCGATCAGTTCCGTAAGCTGTTTTACGATAGGCAGCCCGAGCCCGTGTCCCTGCCGGATATTACGCGTCTTGTCCGCTCTGTAAAAGCGGTCGAAAATGTGCGGAAGATCCTCCGGAGCGATCATGCTGCCGGAATTGCGGACCGTCAAAACGGCTTTCCTTTTTTCCTGTCGAAGCCGAACGAGCGCCGTTCCTTTTTCGGGTTCATATTTCAGCGCGTTCTCCAGAAGAGAGCTGCAGATGCGCTCCGCGTATTCCTTTGTCGCAAGCGCAAAAACGTTTTCTTCTATTGCAGAATCTATATGAATCCCCCGGTCAAAAGCGATGCTTTCGAGCTGCAGCACGGATTTCTTTGCCGCGGAAGACAGATTGACCCGCTCCGGAGTCACGGTCTGTTCCTGCGACTCCAGCGCCGACAGCGACAGCATCTCACCGACCATCTCCATCATATTTTTCGCAGCGCCCTCCGTGCTGTCGATCCATTGCAGCTGGTCCGCGATCGACGCGTCGGGATCCGATTTCAGAATGCTGTTGTTCGCAAGGATCACCGTAATAGGCGTCTTGAGATCGTGTGAAATATTTGCGACGAACTGCCGCTCCATTTCAATGGCGTTTTCCATGGGTCTTGCCGCTACTGCGGAGAGCCGCAGGCAGATCGGGAACAATACCGCCATAGAGCCGAGATACACCAGAATCAGGACGAACGTATTTTTTACACCGTTTGCCGTATAGGTAGAAGCGTCCGTCAGCGCGATGCGACAGGTATCGTCATCTCTGTCGATGTAATAAATCAAACGCTCCTCTTTCAGCAGCGAGAAATGATCGTCTGCTTCTATGATCTTCGGTATCACCGCCCTGACCACAGCTTCATCGATCTCGTCGCTTTCCGTCAGCAGCGTGATCTGATCCTTTGAAAAGGTGTAAAAAACCGTCACGATATTGTAATCGCCGACTCTTTGTCTGGCTTGCATATGTACGCCGTTTTCAGCGCTGCTTGCCGTCGGCATTTCCGGCGCAGCCCCGGGACCGTCGTTCCCGGAGGCGTTTCCATTCGGTTCATCGCCGGGCTTTTCCGGCGGTTCCGCAGCGTTGTTCCCCTGCGGCATCTCGCCCTCCGGCTTTTTCGGCGGTTCCTCCTGAGAAAGGTCTCTGCCGTTGCCGCCGGGATCGCCCCATGGCTCCACGACCTGCTGCATGGTGTTTTCGAGGCTGTGATAACCGTTTATGAACATAAAAACGTCCAAAAGAATAAAGCCCACCAGCAGAACCACACCAAGAAGCGACATGGTCGTTACGATAAATCTTTTTCGATAGCCCGTCATCAATCGGTCACCTCCAGCCGGTAGCCGATTTTCTGGATATTTTTTATCGTGACATTGGAATTCAGGTATTTCAGCTTCTTTCTCAGAAAAGAGATAAAGACCTCTACGTTATTATCCGTCGCGTCGGAGTCTGCGCCCCAGACGTTATCGAGAAGCAGGTTTTTGGTAACGATCATTTTCGGATTGGATAAAAAGATTTTCAAAATACCGAATTCCTTATGGCTGAGCTGCACGGATTCCCCGCCGCAGGTCAGCTCTGCCGAGGCCATATCCAGCGAAAGATCGGCAAACTGCGCGCGGTTCACAATGACCTCGCCGGTGCGCCGGGTCAGCGCGCCGACTCTGGCGATCAGCTCTTCAGGGTCAAAGGGCTTTGTCATATAGTCGTCCGCGCCGTAGTTGAGCCCGGTCACCTTGTCCCTTATCGTCGTTTTCGCCGTCAGCATCAGGATCGGCGTATGAACGCCGTCCTTTCGCAGGATCCGCACGACCTCGAATCCGTCCAGCTTCGGCATCATCACGTCAAGAATGATCAGATTATATTCCATTGCCTTGGCGTACTCAATCGCCGACAGGCCGTCGTTGACGGCGTCTGCAAAATAGCCCTGCTGTTCCAAGATCTGTTTGACTGCGTTCGCAAGAGAAACCTCATCCTCCGCGATCAGGATATTCATACGATCAGCTCCTTTATTTTAAGTATAGCATATTTTCATTCGTATTACAGTAAAAAACCGAAATTTCTTTCCTTTAGAATAATGGAGGGATTTGAAATCTTCCTTAAAAAACAATTTTTCCAATTTAAGTTTTTTTTCAGAACCGCGTTTATAATGAAAGCATAAGAAATCGGACGCCGAAACGGCAGAACGGAAACGGAGGAGATCCCCATGCACGGCGCACAGTGAAAACACCGTCCCGAAAATATTCTGATAAAGGAGAAATCATCATGAAAAAGATAACAGCGCTCTTGTTAAGTCTTCTTATGGCGTTTACCGTCGCGGTCGCCGCCGCGGCAGAGGACGCATACACAGCGACCTTCACGATCACCGGCGCAGACGGTTCGATCACCGTTTACGACACACAGGATTATACGGCAGGCTATACCTCGCTGACCGCGGCAGCGCGTGACTCCGATACCGGGGAAGCGGACGTTTCCGGCAGCGGACAGATCAATTTCACCGTCGTCCCGGCGGACGGATACGCAGTCGAATCCGTAACGGTGACGGGCAGCTACAAGAATCTCAAGGGACCCTCCGATACCGGGGTCGACAACACATACCGAATCACGAAGGTCGCGAGCGACCTGACCGTGACCGTCGTTCTGGCGGAAGCGGAGGAATCGGAAGAGGAAACCGGCGATCCGGTCATCACGTTTACGGATGAAGCGGCAACGGTTGCAGGCAGCGAGACCGGCGTTTCCGTCAGCGGCACGAATGTGAAGATCACCGCCGCGGGGACCTATACCTTCACCGGTTCCTGCGCGAACGGCGCGATCGTGGTGAAGAAAAACGTCACCGGCGTGACGCTGATCCTCGACGGTCTGACGCTCACCGCGTCCGCAACCGCGCCCATCACCTGCAACAAGGGCAGCGGCGTGACGATCGTCGCCGCGGCAGGCAGCGTGAACAACCTGACAGACGATCGATACAACAACGACGACGTTTATACAGACGAAACGGTTTATCCCGACATCGAAAACGCCGTTATAAAATGCAAGGACGGCTCCAACGTCACCATCTGCGGAACGGGTACGATCAACGTCAACGCTTACGGCAAGAACGGCGTGAAGGGCGGCGCGGATCTTTATGAGGAAGACGCGGACGGCAATTACACTGACGTATTGCTTTCAACAGCGTCCCTTACGATCGAAGACGTAACGCTCAACGTTTCAATCAAGCACAGCTATAAGGATCCCGACGATCCGACCTCCTATGACGGCGACGGGATCAAGTCGGAAAAGGAGCTCAATATTCTTTCCGGCAATATCACGGTCTCCGCCAACGACGACGGCGTCAAATGCGACTATACGCTGAACATCGGCGCGGAAGGCGCGACCGGTCCCACGATCAAGATCACGAAATCGACCGAGGGAATTGAAGGCGCTGTGATCAATGTGTACAGCGGCAGCGTGTACGTTACGGCGTCTGACGACGGCGTCAACGCCGCGAACGGAGATATCGCCGAGCGCAGCGCGGACTTCAGCTATAACCAGTACGGCGGGTATGTATACGTCAACGTAACGAACGGCGACGGGATCGATTCCAACGGCAGCGTAAATCTTGCAGGCGGCACGCTGGAGGTCTACGCGCCGGCTCAGGGCGACGGCGACCCGATCGATACCGAGTACGGCTGCGCCTTTGGCGGCGCTACGGTGCTGGCGGTGGGGCACAACGCCATGATGCAGAACTTCAGCGGCGCATACGTCGCCTTCGGCGGCAGCGGCATGGGCAGCTTCGGCGGCATGGGCGGCTTCGGCGGCAGCTCCTCCAATCTCGTCACAGCCGGCAGTGCGATCACCGTCAAGGACGCGGGCGGCAATACGCTCTATACGGGCAAAGCCGTTCGGAACGCGTCTTACGTGGTCTTCGCAAGCCCGACGCTGACCTCCGGCAGCTCCTGCACCCTGTATAACGGTTCGTCGAGCGTATCGACCGCGACGGCAGCGACTTCATCCGGCGGCACCCAGCCCGGCGGCACCCAGCCCGGCGGCAATCAGCCCGGCGGCAATCAGCCCGGAAGCAGCTCCTCTCTTGACTTCTCGGGGATCTTCCAAAGGATCATTCAGTGGTTCAAAAATCTGATCAACATGATCAAGAGCGTCTTCGGCGGCTGAACCATTTGAAACACTTCCTTTGTTCGGGCAGGATCGGGACCCCGGTCCTGCCTTGTAAAAATCAAAACAATAAGAGAAAAAGGGTGTTATATTATGACAACAAACAGAATCAACCTCGCAAAACAGATAACCGCTGTTATCGCTGCCGCGCTTTTTACAGCTGCAAGCTTGTCATTTTCGGTTTTTGCGGCGCCGTCCGCGCCCCCCGGCGGCGGCTCAAGTTCGAGCAGCGTTTCCTGGTCCGGCGCGACGACGATCACGTCCGCGGCTGCGCAGACCGGTCAGACCTATTCGTCGTCTGCAGCAAGTGAAAACGCGCTGCTGGTCAATACCTCGGACGCGGTATCCATCATCAATCCGACCGTAACCAAGACAGGCGGCACAAGCGCGGGAGACGACGAGAGCTTTTACGGGATCAACTCAGCCATCATGTGCAAGGGCGGCGGAACAACGACGATCACCGGCGCGAATATCACCACAGACACCGCCGGCGCAAACGGCGTGTTCTCCTACGGCGGCAACGCATCCACAAACGCAACCGGCGGCGACGGCACGACGGTAATCATCTCCGACAGTACGATCGCTACCACCGGCAACGGCTCCGGCGGCATCATGACCACCGGTCAGGGCTCGACGCAGGCAAGTAATCTGACGGTCACGACCTCAGGCGCGTCCTCCGCGGCGATCCGTTCCGACCGGGGCGGAGGCACGGTAACCGTGGACGGCGGCGACTATACCACGAGTGGCGTCGGCTCTCCCGCCGTCTACGCGACGGCGACGATCACCGTCAGTAACGCGACCCTGACCTCCACTGCTTCTCAAGGCGTCGTCAATGAGGGCGGCAATACGGTGATCCTGAACGATTGCGTTCTGAACGCGTCCAACGACTCCCTCAACAGTCAGGACTATTTCAGAAACGGCGTTTTCCTTTACCAGTCCATGTCCGGCGACGCGTCTGACGGAGCAAGCGTTTTCACGATGACGGGCGGTACGCTGAACAATACGGCCGGTCACGTGTTCCACGTGACGAATACCAGCGCCGCCGTTACACTGGAGAACGTTACGATCAACAACACCGATTCCGAAGGCGTGCTGATTTCCGTATGCGGCGACGCGTGGAGCGGTCTTACCAACGCTGCGACGGTCAACGCGATCGATCAGACCCTGGAAGGAACCGCTCTTGTGGGCAGCGATTCTGCACTGACGATCAATCTTTCCGGCTCCTCCGTCTGGACGGGACATACAAGCGGCAGCATCACGTCGCACAAGAACTCGTCAACGGTTTCTTCCTCCTTGGGCACAGTTGATCTTATCCTCAGCGATTCCGCAACGGTCGTTCTCGACGCGGATATGACGGTGTCCTCCATCTCCGGATCGGGTCATATCAACTACAACGGACACACGCTCACTGTCGGCAGCACGAGCTATACAAGCGGCAGTCCCGGGGTGAACGCCATCACAGAAACGAACGATTCCGCAGAAGAAGCCACGACCGCGGAAGAAGCCACGACCGCGGAAGAAGCCACGACCGCGGAAGAAGCCACGACTACGGAAGAAGCCACGACTACGGAAGAAGCCACGACTACGGAAGAAGCCACGACTACGGAAGAAGCCACGACTGAAACGGCCGAAACGGCGTATTCCGTCGGCGACGTCAATGAAGACGGCAAGGTCAATTCCGCCGACGCGCGGCTTGCTCTTCGCGCTGCGGCAAAACTGGAAACGTTGACCGATGCACAGACGCTCGCAGCGGACGTTGACGGTAATGGCAAAGTAAACTCCTCAGACGCAAGAACGATCCTTCGCGTCGCGGCAAAACTTGAAGGATTTTCCGTCTGATAACAGAAAAACGAACGATTCCGAAAAGATATACAGAAGGAGGGTGTCTCAGATGAAAAAGATGCTTACTTACGCATTATTCCTTTCTGTGGTATTCTTTATAATCTGAGGTATTAACATTCACCTTCCACGGTGACAGGTACCACCTTCCAACAGATCGGAACGATCATCTCCCCGGGGGAAGTCCGGGGCATTACAAGATGCAAAACCTGCGCCGCAAAAATAAAGCATACGCCGCCGGGAGGGCTCATGGGCTCTCCCGGCGGCAAATTATAGGCGCCTGCTGAAAAATGCGGCGCGCGCATGTCCGCGCCGACAGAAAGACAAGAGCCGCAGAAGAAAGCTCTCTCGGCGGCGCGGCAAAACAGCGGCTCCGGCTGCGTTTATTTCAGCGTGATATCAACGCGATTCGGCAAGTCGGCGGAGCCGTCATAGGAATACCCGATCCGTTCCGCGATGCCGTTCAGCAGGGTCAGGGACAGGCCGTCGCCGAAAGGGTGATATTTGCCGCGGCGAGGGGCTGCTTTGCGATCTTATAGGTCTTGCTTACCGAGCCGGAATAATAGCTGCCCTTGGCAGACTAACCTACCCGAAATAAAGTGTCCCTGTTCACCATAAACTCTCGCTGCGCGGCTCGGGGATCTCTTCGCCCGATCATAAAACCGATCCCCGCGCGGGGCTTCAGGTCAAAGGCACATCAAACTGATAATCGTACCACTGCCCCGAGATGTAGTTCCGGGGACGTATGATCATCCTGTCGTCGTAGACCTCGAGCGCGGCGGCGTCCCCGTTCCTGTCCGCGTCCTCGTCGTTCTTCGTCGAGGTGGGCAGGTTGATGCAGTAAAAATTCTCCGACGGGTTCATAAAGCATTCCTCCGTCATCAGATCGTGCCTGTGTCCGCCGACAAACAGCACGACCGTTCCGGCGTCGGTGTATTTCTGAATGATCCTCTCAAGCCCCGCCGGCGTACCGTCCGACAGAATATACTCGTCTGTGAACCTGCCGCCGAAATAGATTGGCTCGTGGCCGACAACGAATACCGGCTTGCCGCTTGCGGCTGCTTCGGCAAGGCGCGCGTCGATCCATTCGAGTTGCTCTTCATGCAGCACCGGATCGCCCTCGTCAAGCATCTCGTCGGTCGCGATCACAATGAAATGATAGCCGTTGACGATGCGGACGTAGTAGTTCGTATCGCAGTCAATGCCGCAGAAGCGTTGAAAATCGCGAAAATTCGCGCATGTTGTCTCGAACGTCTTCTCACAGTCCTTGCCCATGCTCGTGCTGCCGGAATCATGGTTTCCCATCGAGGGGATCACGCAGCCCGTTCTGTTGTAAAGCCGCAGGATGGCCTCAAGATAGCCGTATTCCTTCTGTTCCGCGAGATTCGCGCTGTCGCCTGCGAGGATCAGCGCGTCCACGGGCGCGTCGCTCTTGCTTACGCCCCGCAAAAACTTCATCAGAAGGACGTTCCGCGGGTGCAGCGGGTCGCTGTCGACGTGGACGTCGGCGGTCAGCACGGCGTTCAGCCGGATATCCTCCGCGTGTTCGGGAGCGTACTTTTTCCCCGCGAACGGCACGCCGTTCAGCGCGCCGACGATGATATACAGGATCACCGTCAGGAAAGCGGTCAGTTTTCCGAAAAATGCGTTCGATCTCATTATAATGCCTCGTTTCTGTTTGCAGACGGTTCTGCGTGTCGGATTCCGGTTGCCTGATTCTTTTATAATACATCGGCAGGTTTTTGTCAATGGTCTGCAGTCGACGGTCTGCAGTCGACGGTCTGCAGTCGACAGCCGTCGTGTGGAGTGTGGAGAGGAAAGAATGAAATATCCGGATGTTTGTCCAGAAATCTCTGCATGCTCGCATTGCCTGATTCCACGCACCGTCAAGCGGGTATCCGAAGATGCCCGCTGAAATCAGAGGGAAGCCGATCGATCTGCAATGATTCTCAACCGCGAGTTCTGATGATTTTTATTTCAGCGTTATATCAACGCGATTCGGCAAGTCGGCGGAGCCGTCATAGGAATACCCGATCCGTTCCGCGATGCCGTTCAGCAGGGTCAGGGACAGGCCGTCGCCGCCTTCGCGCGGATCGAAGCTTTCGCCGGCGTATTCCGCAGTGACGTCAACGGTCTTTCTGTCGGGCGCGTACTCCACCGTGACGCGGACGTCCGGAGACTCGTATCTCGCGAACAGGATCTGCTGAACGAGCTCCTCAACGGCGAGGCAGATATGGTATCTTTTCGTCGGGTCGATGTCATTCTGCAGGCAATAACGGTCGATCTCGGTCCCGGCGCCGATAAAATCGAAATCTCTGCTGTCGATCCGCAGCTCCAGCACCTTGAGCCTGCGGATAAACCGTCTTGTCCGCTCTTTCTGCGGGTGATCGAAGATCTGCTCCGGCGTGCCGTCGTCGTAGATCCCGCCCTCGTCCATATAGAACACACGGTTGCAGATCGACCTTGCGAAATTCATTTCGTGCGTCACGATCATCATCGTCTTGCCGCTTTTCGCCAGATCCCGGATGACGGC
>JAFRTA010000250.1 GCA_017427315.1 Clostridia bacterium | reverse complement strand
CCACGGTCTGCCGGGCCTGTGCGTATCGGGCTTCCGCACGGTCGCAGTCGTTGCGCCGACGCGCGATTTCCGTTTGCCGCGACAGCCGGTCGTAAATCGGGATTAGGAGAGTCGGAGGCTGCTGTCGCTGGAACGGGAGCTGCACCGGCGCGTCGTCGGGCAGAACGAGGCGGTCACGGCGGTCGCAAAGACGATCCGGCGCGGCAGATCCGGATTGAAAGATCCGAAGCGCCCCGTCGGTTCGCTTCTGTTCCTCGGCCCCACGGGCGTTGGAAAAACGGAGCTTTGCAAGGCGCTTGCCGCGACGGTGTTCGGCGATGAAAGCGCCTTGATCCGGTTCGATATGTCGGAGTATATGGAAAAACACACCGTATCGCGCCTCGTCGGATCGCCGCCCGGATATGTCGGGTACGGCGACGGCGGGCTCCTCACCGAGCAGGTCCGCCGCAGGCCGTATTCGGTCGTTCTGTTCGACGAGATCGAGAAAGCGCACCCGGACGTATTCAATCTGTTTCTGCAGGTCCTCGACGACGGGCTCCTGACCGACGCGCAGGGAAGAACGGTGAGTTTTAAAAACAGCGTGATCGTCATGACCTCGAACGTCGGCGCGCAGAAGATTGTCGAAAAAGAAAAAAAACTCGGCTTTGCCGCAGACGCAGAGGAGACGGCGGCGCAGGAGCGCGTGCGGGAAGACGTGCTTGACGAATTAAAAAGGACCTTCCGCCCCGAGTTCCTGAACCGTATCGACGACGTGATCGTGTTCACCCGTTTGACGAAAGAGGAGATATCCGCGATCACGCGCAAGCTTCTTGCGGACGTTGCGGAACGCGCCCGCGATTTGGGGGTCGAGCTGACCTTTACCGACGCCGTATGGGAAATGCTCGCGGAGAGCGGTTATGACGAGACTTACGGAGCGCGTCCTTTGAAACGCGCCGTGCGCAGCATGGTCGAGGACCCGCTTACCGAAAAACTGCTGGACGGCAGCGTAAAAAAAGGCGCGTACGTCTGCGACGTACGCGAGGGAACGGTTGTGTTTGATAAATTCTGATTTATGCGCTGCGCGCATAAATCAGAATTTCGGATATCGGGTATCGGATCTCGTGGATCGTGCTTGTAAATTATATTATTAGCTTCTATTGTATTCGCAGCGTTCATTCTTTGATTCGAGTCGCGGTTTCGGCACGATATCCGATCTCCGATCCCCGATATACGCGGAGGGCGACAGCCCGACAAATCAGAATTTACCCCTTCGCCGTCAGTTCAATGCTCCCCGAAACGTAATACCGGAATCCCTTTTCTTCGCAGTAGGCGTTGATCTTTTCGATCAGCGCCTTGTCTTTTGTGTATTCCAGCAGATAAACGTCCCCGCCGTGCGCCGCGACGGTCTCGACGTAGTCCTGAAAATACTTCCGTTCTTCTGCGTCGTTTGCGGAAAAGCTGTTTTTCTCCCATTCGATTTTGCTGAACACGGTCTCCTGATTCACCGCGTCGAGCGCATCGGAGAACGAGCCGAAGCGGTCGAGATATTCCGTCACGAATTCGTCGCCTCCGTTGACGCAGACGTATGCGCCCGTCGCTTTCAGCGCGCGCAGCAGCGCCGCCGTGCCGTCGAATATTTCCTCCGTCGGATAATGATAATACACGTCGCAGTTGTCGACGAAGAAACCGTCGATCCCCTTTGCAAGAAGCTCCGGCGCGAGGGTGTCCGCAATAAAAGACTGCCAGCGGGGCGAGGATACGTCGACCCATTTTTCCTCTTCCCAATTCTCGTATTCGCCCAGCGTCAGGTCTTCGTATCCGTTATAATAAGGGCGGAAATCCTCGATCGAGCCGATATTGATATAGCTGTAAACGGTGCAGCCGTCAGACTTCAGCTTTGCGATCTGCTCCGCGG
Source organism: Clostridia bacterium (assembly GCA_017427315.1). Taxonomy (GTDB): domain Bacteria; phylum Bacillota; class Clostridia; order Oscillospirales; family Acutalibacteraceae; genus RGIG2774. Next base: position 4,873 of record JAFRTA010000250.1, on the reverse strand, counting down.
TGAAATACTGCGCGTCGAGCACGACGGTCCGATACGGCGGGAACGCGTCGAGATCCTCCGCCTCCGCGCTGAGAAAAACGCCGTAATCATACTGACGGGGCGTTTCTCTGCCGCAGCCGCAGAGAAGAAGCGTAAGAAGCAGGATAAGAGACGGAAGCAGGTGTTTTTTCATAGGGTGAATCTCCTGTTTTTTCAGGTGCCGGGTGTTGGGTGCAGGGTGTTTGGTTTTGGGTGTTAGATGTCAGGTTTTAAGCGCGACGCGCCGATTTCCGCCGTTCGGGAGCGTTTCTTCATATGCGTCCGCCGGTGTGCGCAGAGAAACGCGCGCAGACAGACCTTGCGGAACCCAAACGTCAAATACGACTCCGTCGGCCTCTTTGCGCCATTCGACGCGGATTTCTCCTTCGGGCAGCGTCTGAGAACAGCGGACAAAGGAAAGCTCGTCCGGACAGTACGGCGCGATTTTAACGGAAACGGCAGACGTACGGTCGACCGTGATGCCGCCCAGATATTTATAAAATACCGTATCGGGGGAAGCGAACATACAGTGGTCGCCGCTGCCTTCGAAGTCGAGCCGTTCCGTCAGGGTCGTTCTGCCGCCCGAAAGCATATGGAGCTGCCCCGGATATCCCTGCGCCGTCAGCAAACGGTATGCTTCTTCCGGTTTGCCGAGTGAGAACAACAGATCGTAGATGCGCCGCAATCCGAGAACGCCGACGTACGGGTGGTAATCGTGTTCTTCCAGCTCGCGCAGGAGCGCGGCGACTGCGGCGGGTCTGTCTTTCTCTTCCACCAGCTCTTCCGCCAGAAGGAACGTCTGAAGGAACTGCCCGCCCGAGCCGAAGCGTCCCGTGGCGGAATCGAAATACCGATCCAGCAGCGCTTGCCGCGCTTTTTCCCGTTCCGCGCGGAACCGCGCCGCGTCTGCTTCGTGCCCCGTCCGTTCCGCGATCCGCGCGGCGAGCCGCAGCGTCTGGGCGTAAAAGACCGTCGCGGCAAAGGGCGGGTTCTGCCGGTGATCTTCGCCCCCAGCGCAGAACGCCACCTGTTCCTGCCCGTCGGGGCGGTCCGGCGTACACCAGTCGCCGAAGAAACAGGGCCCGATCATGCCGTCCTTCGCCGCGGAGATATAGTATTCCGTATGCGCGCGCAGCGTTTCGTAGTGCCGCCGCAGAAGCGCGTCGTCGCGGTAACGTTCGTAACATTCCGTCAGGATCACGGGATAAGCGAGGTTCCAGTCGATCGACGCGTCGCCGTCGCCGAAGCCGGGGGCGATGTAGGGGATCGTCCGCTGCGTCGAGTGCGCACCGCCCCGCAGATCCTCGAGCCAGTCGGCGTAAAGGCTCCGCATATCGAAATTGTATAGGCACGCCTCGCTCACGGCGTAAGCGTCCCCGAGCCAGGCTTTGCGCTCGTCCCTCTGCGGACAGTCCACGGGAACGCCCTGCAGACAGGCGAGCATCGACCGCACGTACGCCCGGTGCAGCTCGTTCAGGTCCTCCCGGCTGCACTCGAACGATCCGGTCTGTTTTACGTCCGAGTGGATCACGCAGCTTTCCGCGCGCTCGACAAGAATATCCTGCGACGACAGTGTGACGGTCATATAGCGGTAGCCGTGCCAGGTGAATTTCGGCGAGAGAACGACGGGTGTATCGTCGGCAAGAAGAAACCGGTCGGTGCATTCCGCGCGGTTTTCGGAGTGTCGGTCGAGTGTGCCGTCATCCTTCAGGAATTCCGCGTGACGCAGCGTGACCGTATCGCCCTTTTTGCCGCGCACGCGCACGCAGGGGATCGCCGCGCCGTTTTCGCCGAAATCGTACAGCGTCTCGACGGGGGAGAGTTGTTTCTGCGATACAGGGGAAAGAACGCGGGTGATCCGCACCGGCGGAGCTTCGCAGCGTGTCAGATCTCCGCGCGGAGCCTCGACCTCGGCTGCGGATCGCCAATCCGAGGCGTCGAAATCCGGCTCAGTCCAATCCTTCGGCGCGATCGAGAGATCCTGCGTCTCGCCGTCGTAGACGCAGGAGACGGTCACGTTTCCGTCCGCGGTCCGCCATGCGCCGTCCGTGACGATCAGCTCCTGCGCGCCGTTCCGATAAGTGACGGCGAGCTCCGCGATCAGACGCGGATTCCCGTACCAGAATTGCTGCCAGCCCCAGTATTTCGGGTTCCCCGTGAACCAGCCCGGACCGACTTCGACGCAGATGCGGTTTTTTCCTTCGTGCAGCAGGCGCGCAACGTCATAGTCGTCGTATTTTACCCGCAGGGAATAGTCCGATACGATCGGCGGGAGGACGCGGTTTTCGTCCGGCGATACGCCGTTGACCGAAAGGCGGTAAAAGCCGAGCCCCGCGATCGACAGAACGGCTTTTTCCGCCGGCGCGGAAAGAAGAAAGTCTTTGCGGAACAATACGGAACCGCGGCGTGTTGGGTCGGGTTCGTTTCCTGCGAGGATGCGGTCCCTGCGCTCCGTGCGCTGCCGGAAGGATCGGATCTCCGCCTGACGGAATCCGAGCTCTCCGGCCTCGCTGCCGATCCATTTTGCCGACGTGAACATGATGCTTCCCCCGTTTGAGCTTCTTTTGCTTCAGTGTAACACACCGGGGAGAGGAATGCAACGTGTAAATACTGATTTGTCGCGGAGCGACAAATCAGTATTTACAGACTAAAGACTATAGACTATAGACGAAAGAAACGTATATTTTATACTGTGCGTCGCGGTTAGGTCTCAAGTCTTCAGTCTCAAGTCTCAAGTCTAAATACTGATTTGCGAGGCGTAAACGCCTCGACAAATCAGTATTTGTATTTTTCATTTATATATGTTATAATATCATCATCCTGAATAATGAGGTGGTTCGATGAAAGAAGCGTATTCCCCCCTGTTTACCCCGTGGAAAGTCGGCAATGTGGAGATCAAAAACCGCATCGTCCTTGCGCCGATGGGCGGCACGTGCCTGTTCGGCTGGATGGAGCCCTGCCATTTCGACAAAGAGGCGGCGAAGCTGATCCTGAATATTGCGAAAAACAACGCAGGCCTTGTGATCCCCGGCATCGCGCCCGTGCGCGACGTGATGGGCAGACGCTGGCTCTACACCAACAAAAAAATGTTCCGCGAGCTGAAGGGATTCGTCGAAGAGCTGCACGCGACCGGCGCGAAGATCTTCATTCAGCTCACCGCGGGTTTCGGCAGGGCGATGGCGCTCTCCGATCCGCTCGCGTTCCTCGCGTCCAATAAGGTGCTCAACAAGATCGCGTCGCCGTTTCTCGATATGGAATATCAGACCGCCGCGCCGAGCCCGCTGCCGAACCGCTGGGCGGATATCGAGACCCGTGCGATCACGAAAAAAGAGATCCGAGACATCGTTTACGCCTTCGGCGAGACCGCGCGCCTGTGCCGCGACGCGGGCGTGGACGGCGTCGAGGTGCACGCGGTTCATGAAGGATATCTTCTCGATCAGTTTACGCTCAGATACTGCAATCACCGCACCGACGAATACGGCGGCTCGTTTGAGAACCGCTACCGCTTCGCCGTGGAGATCGTCGAGGAGATCAAGGCGAAGTGCGGCAAAGATTTCCCCGTGTCGCTGCGGTATTCCGTCGTTTCCAAGACGAAGGGCTTCCGCGAGGGCGCAGTGCCCGGCGAGCGCTATATCGAGATCGGCAGAACGATGGAGGAGAGCGAAAAGGCGGTCCGGTATCTGCAGGAAAAGGGCTACGATATGCTCAACTGCGACAACGGCACCTACGACGCGTGGTACTGGGCGCATCCGCCGGCGTATATGCCGCAGAATTGCAACCTGCGGGATGTTTCGCACATCAAGCGGTTCACGGATCTTCCCGTGGTCTGCGCGGGCCGCATGACCCCCGCCGCGGGCGCGGAAGCGGTCGCCGACGGACAGATCGACGCGATCGCGGTCGGTCGGCAGTTTCTGACCGATCCGGCGTGGGTGACCAAGCTCACGGAAGAGCGCGAAGAGGACATCATGCCCTGCATCTGCTGCCATAACGCCTGCTTCGACCTGACGAAATTCGAGGGACACGGCAATATGCAGGATTTCGGCGACACGATCCATATGTGCCGCTGCGCGCTGAATCCCGAGACGATGCACAGCAATAAGTATAAAATCGTCCCGGCGAAGAAGAAAAAGAAGGTCGCCGTGATCGGCGGCGGCATCGGCGGCATGGAGACCGCGCGTGTGATCAAATTGCGCGGACACGAGGTCGAGATCTACGAAAAGACGGAAGAGCTCGGCGGCGTGTTCATTGCCGCGGCGGCTTCGGAGTATAAGGAAAACGACCGCCGCCTGATCGCGTGGTACCGCCGGCAGATCGAAAAGCTCGGCATCCCGGTGCATTTCAATACGGAGATTGCAGATCCCGACGCGCTGGACGCGGACGAAGTCGTGATCGCCACGGGCGCGGCGGCGAACCGCCTGCGCATGCCCGGCGCGGAGCGCGCGCTGGACGCGGTGGATTTCCTGCTCGATCCGTCGAAGGCGGGGAAGAAGGTCGTCGTCATCGGCGGCGGACTCACCGGCTGCGAGATCGCCTACGATCTTTGCCTCGAGGGCAAAAAGCCCGCCATCGTCGAGATGAAAAACGACCTGATGGCGGTGAAGAATCTCTGCCTTGCGAATTCGAGCTTCCTGCGCGATTATTTCAAGGCGAACGGCGTACCCGTTTATCTCGAGGCGGCGGTCACGGAGATCGGCGAGGACAGCGTGACGATCCGCGACAGGAACGGCGACACAGTGACGCTCCCCGCGGACACGGTGATCACGAGCATCGGCTATCACCCGACGCCGCTTGAGAGCAAAAAGAAAAAAGTCCGCCTCGTCGGCGACTGCGGCGGCGTGGGCAACCTGCGCTCCGT
>JAFRTA010000249.1 GCA_017427315.1 Clostridia bacterium | reverse complement strand
CGATGCGATCGAGACGGTGTGAACGCCGGTCGGAAGCATCAATAAGCTTTACGGATTTTTCGCGGAATCGGGATAAATTCGGGTTTGTCGGGCTGTCGCCCTCCGCGGATATCGGGGATCGGGGATCGGAAATCGTGCCGAAACTGCGACTCAAATCAAAGAATGAACGCTGTGAATACAATAGAAGTTAATAATATAATTTACAAGCACGATCCACGAGATCCGATACCCGATATCCGAAATACTGATTTGCGGGGCGCAAGCGCCCCGCAAATCAGTATTTATCGCTCCGCGTTATAAATAACGTCCACCGACTTCTTGAACAGCATATAATCGTACTGCGGTTTCCATTCGTCGCCGACGGAGGTATTCTTCGAGAAATCCTCTTTCGACGCCTGCACGTTGATCTCGGCGAGACCCGCAAGGCCGCCGTCCTGGTTATACACGCAGTCCCAGAACGCGTGGTGGCCGATGTGCTTCACGCTGGCGGGAATATAGACGTAAGTCAGCGCCTGATCGTAGCTGAACGCGTCGGAGCCGATCTGCTCGAGGCCGTCCGGCAGGGAGGGATATTCCTTCCCGTCCGGGGTATAAGTGATGATCTCCTTCAGGAAGGTCGCGCGGAAAAAGCCGAGCGTTTCGACGTTTTTCAGTCCCTCCGGCAGATACACCGTTTCGAGATCGGTGTAGTTGAACGCGAGCATTCCGACGGTCTCCGTCTCGGCGGGCAGACGGTAAACAAGGGCGCGCGCGGCGAATTCCTCGCGGTCCGCCTCCTCCCAGTTTTCGATCTTGAGCGAGTCCCACATCCGGTTGCGCTCGTCATACATCGCGTTTTCCGATTCCTTGTCCTCCGGATCGAGGGTCGCGATCATGGTATCGACGATCGCAACGACCGTATCCCAGTCGTCGCCGATCATCGCCTCGCGCAGGTCGGCGAACAGTTTTTCTTTCGTCTGCTGTTTGTCTTCGCCGTCGAGCTTTTCGACATTCAGATAAGAGGACAGCGTCTCGACCGTCTGCGCAAAGCCGTATTTGTCGATCAGCTTCTCGGCGATGAAGCTCATTTTCTGATCCTTGTTCCGCGCGATCGGGCAGCAGATCACGGTCTTCTTATCCTTCGTGAAGAGGACGCCGTCGACGTCGCAGTAATTCTCGTTCGCGGGATCGACGACGATCCTCCGCAGCGCGCGGCAGGTATAAAAGCTCTTGCCGTCGATCTCTTTGACGTTTTTGCCGATATAGACCGTCTGCAGCGTCTCGTCGCAGTTGAAGGCGTATTCGCGGATCTTCGTGACGGGCTTCGTCTCGTCCGCAGCGATCGTAAACGGCGCGTCCGCGTTTTCCTGCGCGTTCCTGTCGGCATACTCGAGCGACGAGACGTAATCGATCGTCAGGTCCCGGATCTTGCCGTTGTTGCTGAACTTGAACAGCTCGTATTCCCCGTTTTCCAGCTCGGTATACTTGAACGTATCCTGCGAGACGGCGCGGATGCTGAAATAGATCGACAGACCCACGGAAACGACGATAACGAGAATGAAGATCGCTTTTTTCAGCGCGTAGTTCTTATACGGCTTGCCGATATGCGGCGCGGCGAGGCCTTCGATCCGGTAGGTCCAGATCTCGTCCTCGGGAATATCGAGAACGACGTTTTCCTCGGCGTTCTGATTCACTCTCTCTTTTTTCGGAGCTTCGGAAGCTTTTTTCGTCTTTTTCATATCTCTCGCCTCCTTATTCCGCCGCCTCAAGCGCGCCGTCCGCGTCGGGCGGGACTTCCTTCTCGGCGGTCACCTCGGCGCGGCGCTTGAGCACCGCCATGACCTTGTTCTGCTTGTCGTTGTCGTAATCCCAGAAGAAATACGGGATCGTCATCAGCAGATAACCGATGATATCAATGATGATCGGAATGACGATGATATGCGTGCGCGACTGGTCGATAAACAGCACGTCCCAGTTGCTGTTGAAGCCGTAGCGCAGCAGCAGGAGCGGGATGATCAGGCCGACGAAGGAGGTGATGGGGCCGGTAAACCAGCCGAACACGCCGGAGAACGCCTCGAGCCGCTCGCCGGAAAGATACATCTGATAATCGTTGATGCGGATATCCATATCGTGGCCGAAGGAGGTGGGCACGGTCTTGGTCATCTCCATAAAGAACAGCACTGCCACGCAGATCGTGCCGCAGAGCACGACGCGGTCGCCGCAGAAGATCATCGCGCAGACGATGGCGGCGTTGCCCGCCGCGCGGGAGAGCTGATAGAAAATCATGACCTGCTTATAGGAAAAGCGCTTCATGAAATACGGCGTGAAGAAATCCGGCGGCGTGCCCGCAAAGGAGACCAGCGCCACGATCAGGCTGTAGGCAAGGCCGGTCAGGCGGAACGTATAAAGATACAGGATCGTCACAAGCGGCAGCATGCCGTTGCCGAGAGAGTCGATCAGCCCGACGACCGTATTCACCCATTTATACTTATTGTGCAGCACGCCGAACATACCGTCCCAGAACCTGATCTGCACCTTGCGCTCGAGGGGCGGCTGCGGGATGCGTTCCTTGATGCGGCCGATGAAGAGCATCGTCAGCACGGCGAAGCCGATGAACGTGCCCGGGATCACGTAACGGAAGACGTTGATATCCGCCCATTTATAGCGCAGCATGCCGATGATCGCGGGCAGGATGATCGCAAAGACCGACTGGAACAGGTGCGAGAGCTTGACGGGATAGGTGCGGATCAGGATGCGTTCCTGCGTATTGGGGCTGATGTTCTGCGTGCAGGTCTCGAGCTGGTTCCCGAAGCCGAACACGTTGTAGCAGGCGAACAGCAGGTTTGCGACCCATACGCGGGTGACGACGTCCTCGATCTGATAGAAGGGCAGCCAGCCGATCAGGACGACCATGACGCACTTGGGAACCACGTCGCTGTAAAGGCAGTATTTATATCTGCCGAACTTGGGGATCAGCTTCTTGCGCCAGAAGATATTCCGCGCGCCGACCCAGCCGGTGTACAGCAGGTGCGTTCCCAAAATTTTGAAGGCGGAGTTCGCGTTGATGCCCTCAAGGCCGTCGAGATACCGGACAAAGGCGCCGGAGGGGTTGAACAGATCGCCGATATTGAAGACGATCATGGCAAGGCCGATCACAATGAGCGACATATAAAGCCCATAGCATTTTCGCTCCTGTTTCTTCGGCAGGAAGCCCAGGTTGTCGCAGACGTACCACCAGACCAGAGCCCAAATATAACCGAGGGGCATATTGATGATGTTGATGACCGAGAAGGTCAGATACGGCAGCTTATAGTGATACATCATCAGGTAGCAGCCGGACCAGAAGGTTATGTACTCCAGCGTTTTCGACCCGGCGTAGTTGCTGCCCACGCCGGCGAAGATGTCCAGATATTCCCGGTAGGAAACGTAGCGGCCCGGCTTGGGCGTTTTCCAGTGCGCCCGAACGTCGGACGCGAAGCTTTTGAGTCTTGCGGGGAGAGGTGCGGAATTTTTGCTCATAACATCAGTCCCTTCAGTTTATTAAATTCTGATTTATCGAGCTGAAGCTCGACAAGGTAGGAAGTAGGAAGGAGGAGGGAGGAAGTAATGAAGGGGCTTTGCCCCTTACCCCATTATATAACGAGGAACAGACAAAAATCGTTATATTTATCAACGATTTTGCCTTTACGCACTATATAATTCAAGTCGCGAAGCGACTTCCGAACCTCCTCCTTCCTCCCTCCTACTTCCTACTTGGTAAATTCTGATTTAGCTCCGCTAAATCAGAATTTCTCTGCCAGGCGGAGAAAGATCGCGGCGGTCCAGCCCTGCTCGGCGCAGCCGAGGCCCTCGCCGGTCTGCGAATCGAACAGCTCGCGCAGCGCGCCGTCCTTTTTCATGATATCGAACAGCCGCTTTGCGGCAAGCTCACGTTCTTTTTGATACCCGTATTTTCCGAGCGTTTCCAGCGCAAGCCAGGCGACGGGCATCCACGTCGGACCGCGCCACCAGTGCGCGGGCTCGTATTTTGCCTCGCAGTAAGCGACGCTCGGGAAGGGCACTTCGCCGAAGAAGTATTTTTCGTTCAGCAGATAATCCCCGATCATCGCGTTTATTTTTTCCCGCGGCAGAGGCACGCCCGCCCAAAGCGGGATCAGCGACGAGAGCGTCACGAGGGACAGCGGCCTGCCCGTCTCGATATCCGCGTCGAAGAACAGATTTTTCTCCGGATCATAAAGATGTTTTATCATAAGGAGCGCGAACCGTTCCGCCTCGGCGTTCCAGTACGCCTCGCCGTCCGCGTCGTCCGCAAGACGCGCAAAAAACGCCGTCGCGCGCATCTGCGAGAGCAGATAGCTGTTCATATCCACGGCGATCACGGGACCGCCGTCAAACCGGGGAGAATCGTCCTGACCCGTCTCAAGCCCGTGGGGACAGGATATGAGGCCGTATTTCGTCATTCGGGCGTTCAGCCACCAGCGGTTGTTGCGGCAAAGCGCGTCGTAGACAGTATTGATAAAATTCCCGCTCAGGTTTTCCTTACCGGCGCGTTCGGCGTACCGCTTCGCCGCCCAGCCCAGCAGCGCGGGCTGCGTCTCATGCGGGCGCGACCATGTGGAACAGTTGAACTGCGGGATCTTGCCGTCCGGACGCGCGCAGCGCGCGAGCAGCAGCAGCGTATCCTCGGCGATCTGCCCGTTCATGAGCTCATAGGCGAGGTTCTGGAACGCGCTGTCCCACATGAAATGCGTGGGATACCCTCCCCTGCTCGGGAACGCGGAAAGATATCCCGCAAGATCTCCCGGCGCTTTCGTCAGGTTCATCAGCAGCCCCGAGACCGCGGTCAGGAACGTGTCGCGAGAGCGTTCGTCTTCGGGAAGAAAATCAATGTCCCCTGCGGATTCTTCCGCCCACGCGCGCATTTTCTCTTTTGCGTCTTCCGCCGTCCCGGGGGCGGCGGCAAGGCGTTCTTTTATTTCATTGATATCAAAGTCGAGTACACGGCAGACGACCGAGAAAGCGACGACGCCCTCTTCGTCGGGACGGATCGCCGTTTCCCCGTTCGCCGTCCGGAGCGTCCCGCGCAGAACGCGGACGCCGCAGGCGACGGGGGCGTATTGATCGGGATCTCGGGCGTCTCCGTTGATCGAATAACCTTGCAAAATCAACGTATTCCCGTCGGAAAACGCCTTCCATGTCTCGGCGAGAGCCGGGTCCGGAGTGCAAAAAAGACGCACTGCCGCCGCGGCTTTGCCGCAGACGACAAATGCGTCCGTATCGTAAAAAACGATCTCGCAACCGGTGTTTATATTTTTGATACAGGTCGAAGCAAACGTCGAACAAACTTCTCCCACGCCGCCGAAATCGATAAATGGCGCCCAGAGTGCGCGGGTAAAGCGGTTATAGTGAAGAACAAGCTGCCTCACCGCGGCGCTGCGCTCATCGAAGCAAAGCCCGAAGTTGGAAAACATCGGACTCATGGAACGGTCGGGGTCGGTATGCAGTGTTTTAAGGGATAGAAGAGCGTCTGTGATGCGCAAGGGGAACCTCCTTAAATTCTGAGTCTGTCAAGGGCTTTGCCCTCGACAAAATGTGAAGTGTGCAGATTGGAGAGTGAAGCGAAGGAAGTCGTTTCGCGACTTGATTTAGATGTCGTTATTTGGTTGTTGATTGACGGTTGGCGGATGGAGCGGGAAGAGAGACTGCCGGAAAGACGGTCGGCAGTTTCCGCGCCTCAGCTCCCGAAGTCTTCGTCGCTGTTGACGGATTTCAGAATCGCGATCTCTTCGTCGCTCAGTCCGAGCACGCGCAGCGCGTCGAAGAATTCGTCTTTCGTGCAGTTCGGTCCGATCAGACCGCTCTGCGTCAGCAGCTTCATCGGGATATTCAACAGATCGAATTTCGGCTCAAAGTCCTCGTCGTCATCATCGTCTCCGGCGAACATCGAGGAAAGCAGATCGGCATCCGCAAACGGATCGGCGATACCATTCTCGAATTTCAGATAATTCTCCGCCTCGCCGTTCGGATTCGCGCGTTTCGTCGCATCCAGTTCATATCCGGTCGTTTCCAGCCCGTGGATCAGGATCGGAACGCCGGGACCGAATTGCGCATCGACAAAACCTTCGCAGCGAAGCCGCAGTGCGACCTCGGCGGCAAGATCGACAAGTTCTTTATTTCCAGCGGGACCGCTGCCGATATACATCATGTTTTCATCATACATGCCGTCGGGATCCTCATAACCGATGTCGTCGATCCCCTGCTCGGCGTACCAGTCGAACAGCGCGTCGGTCAGCGGATCCGGTTCGTCAACGGAAATGATCGGCGTCGTGTTCTGCCGCCAGCAGGCGTAATTCCACCGCTCCTCGGATCCCGGCCCCGCGCCGGGACAGTCCGACTCCGTATTATAACTGATTTCGAAGATCGAAACGTTGTCATAGCCGCGGTATTCATACGCTTCGTTGGAATAAACGAAAAACGAGATCGCGTAGATTCCTTCCTCCGTCCATGTCCGCATCACAGGCTTCACCGCGTCATAGAGCAGTTGTACCATGTCGGACATTGTTGATCTCCTTGAGGTAAATTCTGATTTATTGAGGTGAATTCTGATTTAACAGCCCCACCGTTAAATCAGAATTTATGTCCCGAGTACCGAGACCCGAGTTCCGAGGTGCTGAAATCTGCGCAGGATAACAATAAAAAAGCCGTGGTTTATCTCAGTTTCCACCAAGTCGCACAGACTTTAAGTCTGTATCTTGGGTCTCGGGTCTTGAGTCTCGAGTCTGTAAATATTGATTTATCGCTCCGCGATAAATCAATATTTACCTCACAAACACGTCAAAATCCTGCTGATCGGTCGTCTCGTCCGCCCGTTCCTTCAGGCGTTTGCCGAGCTGGGTGACGCCTATGACGTACACGATCGCGTATTTCAGCAGATTCACGATCAGAATGCCGACCGCAAGTCCCCAAATCTCGAATTTCAGCGTCATCGCGGGCACGACGGCGAGATACAGCGCCGCGTAAAGCACGTTGATATACGTCTGATACTTCTCCGGCGCGAAGCGCAGCACGACCACGAGAATGGTGCTCGAAATAAAATACAGGATCTGCCCGGCGTTGGCGATCAGAAAATACGGTCTGCACGCCTCATACAGATCCGGATAAAACAGTTTGATAAAGATATGCGACACGACGAAGCACGCCGCTGTCGCAAGCGCGCCGACAACGAGGAGCGCAGCGGCGATCAGATTGAAGAATTTTTTCGTCAGCTTCCCCTCGAATTTCGAAAGGTAGCCGATCAGAACGGAATTGAGCGAAGTCGTCAGAAGCGCGACGACCTTGCCGATCAAAGCGGAATTATAGAACGTCGTGACCATGGAGCCGTCCTTGAAGAACAGGCTCAGCAGCAGCCGGTCGGCGTTCTGGATCAGCGTATCCGCCACATACGACAGCGAAAGCAGCGCCCCGCTCCTGAGATCGTCGCGGAAGAATTCGCTCGGGCGCAGAAGCCCGTCCTTATAAAGCCTGCCGCGGATCGCCGTATACGCAGTCGCGGCGACCTCGCCGACGATCATCGGCACGAACCAGTTTCCCGTTTTGAAGAAGACCGGCATTCCGGCGCAGTAGCCCAGCGTGATACACAGATAGAACACGAAATACCGCTTGAAATTCATATTCAGCTTGTATTCCGCGTCGCTGTAATACCGCGTCACGGTGACGATCATCAACAGATAGATCAGGACCAGCTCGACGAAGGTATACGAGCTTAAAAAGAACCGTCCCGTAATGTACGCGGCAGGGACGCAGAGCGCCCACGCGATCAGAAGAAAGATATTGTAATCTCCCTTCACGTCGCGTTTTTTCGTGCTCATGACCATACGGGAATAGTTCAGCCCGATGCCGAAGCCGATGCCGACCACGGCGACCATGGACATCACCGTGATCGCGTCGCCGTATCGATCCGCGCCAAGCGTACGGTTGAACGAAGGATAAATAAAAAGCTGTATCACCGCGTTCAGGACCACGACGCCCGCGATGCTGAAGATCATATCGGACGCGATATGCGCGTATTTTCGTTTGTTTTCAGCCATACTCCACCTCCGGCTCGTTCTGCCTTGCCGGCAGAACGCTGCCGATTGCCGTAATACAATCGG
>JAFRTA010000248.1 GCA_017427315.1 Clostridia bacterium | reverse complement strand
AAGATGCCGCGGAGGAAGGCTCTGCCGCAGAGGACGCGGGAACGCCTCCGGGAATTGCGGCCGAAGGCGGCGTCTGCGCAGAGGGAGACGCGCCGCTCGTATCATCGGCAGCCGCGGACTGCGGCGCGGCGGACGCGGCGGCGGAACCCGTCGGCGCAGCCGTCTCGCCGTATCCCGTCGTCGCGGAGACGACCGCCGGGCGGTTCCTTCTGCCGAGCACGGCGAAATACACAAACAGAACCAGCGCAAGGACGACGCAGGCGCAGGCGGTGACGATAAACACGTTCATCAGCTTTTTCCTCTTTTCCAGCTCGTTTTCAAAGGCTTTGACCTTGTTTTTCCGTTCGGAAGACGCCGTAACGACGGCAACGGGGGGCGGCGCCGCGCCCGGCGCGGTATCACAGCCGCAGACGGGACAGACCGCTGCGTTTTCAGACAGCTCGGTTCCGCAGACGGGACAGTTCTTCACGTTCGGCGCCTCTCTTTCTCACAATAATATATTATAGAATAGCAGATTCCGAAAAATCTGTCAATCTTATAAAAAATAAATTAAAGTGTTGCAACAGATTGTTAATAATGGTAAGATAGGCATATCAGAATAAAGGCGGTTTCTTTATGACAGGGCAAAAATTCCGCATACTTCCCCGTTCGGCGCGTTACTGCGGCGCGATGGACGGCGCGGTACGGTTCGTGACCGAAAAACAACTTCTCGACGCAGACACGTGGATCGCTTTCGTGCGCGTTTACACTTACGACAGCGACGACGCGGACGACGGCTGGCGGGGCGAATACTGGGGCAAGATGATGCGCGGCGCGAGCCTGACTTATCTGTACAGCGGCGACGAAGCGCTGTATTCCGTCCTGACCGGCGCGGTCGAAGGGCTTCTGAAAACGCAGCGCGCGGACGGGCGTATTTCCACCTACGGCGCGGAGCATCAACTGACCGGCTGGGACGTATGGGGCAGAAAATACGTCATGACGGGTTTTCTGCATTATTACCGTATCTGCAGAGACGAATCCCTGAAAAAACGCGTTCTTGACGCGGTGAAACGCCACGCCGACGCGCTGATTTCCGCGGTCGGCGACGGGGAAGGACAAAAACGCATCACCGACGCCAGCGAATGGTGGGGCGGCGTGAACGCAAGCTCGATCCTCGAGCCCTTCGTTGATTTATATACGCTCTGCGGCGAAAAAAAATATCTCGACTTCGCGGAATATATCATCTCCTGCGGCGGCTGCCGGGACGGAAACCTGATCGAGCTGGCGGACAAAGGCGAAAAGGCGCCCTTTGAATACCCCGAACAGAAAGCCTATGAGACGATCTCGTTTTTCGAGGGGCTTCTCGCGTATTACGAGGCGACGGGGAAAGAATACTACTTTGACGTGGTGCGAAAATTCGTCGAAGCGGTCGCCGACACCGATATCACCGTGATCGGCTGCAGCGGCTGCACCCACGAGCTGTTCGACCGGTCCGCGCTCGCCCAGACCGAGCGGCGCGAGGGCATCATGCAGGAGACCTGCGTGACCGTGACCTGGATGCGCATGCTGCTGCGCCTGTATCAACTCACCGGCGAGGCAAAATATTATACCCGGTTTGAACGCAGCGCCCGCAACGCGCTTTCCGGCACGCTCAACACGCACCGCCAGAAGGTCAGGAACGGCAACGGCAGGCTGCTCGACCCGCTGCCCTTCGACAGTTACAGTCCGCTGACCTACGGCAGGCGCGGCAAAGGCGTCGGCGGCCTGAAGCATTTTTCCTTCGGCGGGTTTTACGGCTGCTGCGCCTGCATCGCGGCGGCAGGCGTCGCGATCTCTCCGCTCTCCGCTTTCATGCAATACGACGGCGGTTACGTTTTTTCCGCCTATGAAAGCGGCAAAATCGAAACGGACGGCGTTTCGCTCACGGTCGACACGGATTTTCCCGCTTCGCCGAATACAAAAATCACGGTCGCCGCGGCGGAGAAAAAACCGTTCGCCCTGCGGCTCCGCATTCCCGAAAGCACCTTTGACGCCGCCGTTTTCGTGAACGGCGAACAGACGGATGTACCAGAAGAAAACGGCTTTTTCACCGTCGGACGCATCTGGAACGAAGGCGATACCCTCGAGCTGCGCGGCGCGTTCCGGCCCGTTTTCGAACGTCTGAACGGCATGACCGCCGTGCTTTACGGTCCGATCGTTCTCGCGCGTGACGAGGCGAAGGAGCCGGACGGGACGGATATCGCCGAGCCCGTCGCCCTGACCGGGGGATACCGTATGGTTCCGCCCGGGGGCGACGAGACGCTGCGTTTCTTATTCGACCGCGCGGACGGCGAAGCTCCCCTGCTTCTGACAGACTACGCCTCCTGCGGAAAGCTGTGGGAGAACGGGACGCTGACGAGCGTGTGGAACAGCGTAAAATGAGAAATGAAAAATGAAAAATTGATGATGGGGCTCCGCCCCATACCCTATTATAGAAGTGAGTCATCTTTATTATTCTGCGACTTTTGGCGCCGTTTTTGTCCATTTTTTGCCCGAAAAGTACTCTTGACGTTTTATAATAAAAAGGCGCGAAGCGCTTTTCCGCAATTTTTCATTTTTCATTTTTCATTTTTAATTTATTTTCTGCGACTCCCGACTCCTTTTCCCTTTTCCCTCATATAAAAATATCGAAAGGAAGATCATACGATGTCCATCCCCCGCCCCGAACATCCGAACCCGCAGTTTGAACGCGAAACCTGGCTCAATCTCAACGGCGAATGGGAGTTTTTCAACGACCGCGCGCGAAGCGGCCGCGACCGGAAGCTCTACGAATCCGACGAGGCGTTCCCGCAGATAATCACCGTACCCTTCTGTCCGCAGAGCCGTCTTTCCGGTATCGCGGACACGGATTTCATGTATTCCGTCTGGTACCGCCGTAAAGTCGCGCTGACCGCGGAACAGCTCTCCGGCGGCGTGCTCCTGCACTTCGGTGCCTGCGACTACCGCACGTTCGTCTGGGTCAACGGCGAGAAGGTCGGCGAGCACCGGGGCGGTTACGTTTCCTTTGCTTTCGATATCACGGGATATCTGAACGAGGGTAAAAACGTCATCGTCGTCAACGCCGAGGACGACGAACGCGACCCGATGATCCCCCGCGGCAAGCAGAGCGAGGAGTATTATTCCCACGGCTGCGACTATACCCGCACGACCGGCATCTGGCAGACCGTGTGGCTGGAATTCGTACCGGATACGCGCATCGAAAAAATCAAGCTGTACCCGGATATCAACGGCGCGGTCACGCTCAACGCCGCGCTGAAAGGCGCGGGGACGCTCACCGCAAGGGCGTATTACGAGGGCAGGCCCGTCGGCGAAGCGTTGGTCGGAAGCCACGGCGGCGAGGTATCGCTGCATATCGGGCTTTCGGAGACGCACCTCTGGGAAGCCGGGCACGGCAGGCTCTACGACCTGGAGCTGACCTACGGCGAAGACAAAGTCAAAAGCTATTTCGGCCTGCGCAGCCTGCGTCTGGACGGATACAAGTTTTTAATCAATGAAAAATCGGTCTTCCAGCGCCTTGTGCTCGACCAGAGCTTCAATCCCGCGGGCCTTTACACCGCGCCGACCGACGAATTCTTAAAGGGCGATATCGACCGCTCGATGGCGATGGGCTTCAACGGCGCGCGCCTGCACGAGAAGATATTCGAGCCGCGCTTTCTCTGCCACGCGGATAAGATGGGCTATCTCGTCTGGGGAGAATACCCGAACTGGGGGCTCGACCACACCCGCCCGGACAGCGTTTATCCGATTCTGTACGAATGGCTCGAGGAAGTGGAGCGCGATTTCAACCACCCGTCCATCGTCGGCTGGTGTCCGTTCAACGAGACCTGGGACCGGGACGGCAGAAAGCAGTGCGACGAAGTGCTGCGCACGGTCTACCGCGTGACGAAAGCGGTCGACCCGACGCGCCCGTGCATCGACGTCAGCGGCGGTTACCATATAGAGACCGATATTTACGACGTGCATGATTACGAGCAGGACCCCGCGGTCTACAAGCCGCGCTACGATAAGCTCATGGAGACCGGAGAGCTTTACGACCGGCTCGGCGAACGCCAGCACTACACGCCCGGACAGCCGACCTTCGTGAGCGAATACGGCGGCATCCGCCGGGGTGAGGGCGACGGCTGGGGCTACGGCAACGCGCCGAAGACGGAAGAGGAATTCATCGCCCGCTACAAGGGGCTGACCGAAGCCCTGCTGTTCAACGACCGTTTCTTCGGCTTCTGCTATACGCAGCTCACAGACGTGGAGCAGGAGCAGAACGGGCTTTACACCTACGACAGAAAGCCCAAATTCGACCCGGAGACCATTCGGGCGATCAACGCGCAGAAAGCGGCGATCGAGGAGTGAGTTCGGAGTTCGGAGATTCACAGCTTCACCGCAGAGGCAAATGAAAAGTAAAAAAACATCTCACGTTTCACGAGCTGCCCACTGCCACAAGCAACGAACAACAAGCAACGAGCAACAAGCAACAAGCAACAAGCAACGAACAACAAGCAACGAGCAACGAACAACGAACAACAAGCAACAAGCAACCGCCGACACGACCTCACGGTCTCACGACTTCACGAAAAAGGAATATGCCATGAACATCAAAGAGAAATTCAAAGTCTTTCCGCTCGAAGCGATGCTCGTCGATCTGCTGAGCGCTTACGCGCTCGGCTCTTCGGCGCTGCTCGTTTACCTCCGTGCGGCGACGGGCATACGGTTCTCGGCGCTGGAATTCTCTTCGCATCTGGGTTTTCTGCCCGCGGTGCTCGTGATCGGCGGTCTGTTCGTTCTGCTGACGGTCCTTCGGCGCTTCTTCCCGCGCGAGCGGGTATTCCGGTATCTTTTATTCTGCGCCGTCGCGCTCTATTTTTCGCTGTTATGCTTTTACGGCTTCAATCCCTGGTTCTGCGCGTTTCTTTATATCATATGCGCCGTGACCGCCTATTACTGCTTCGGCAGAACGGCGGAACCCGCGCCGCGGTTACGGCTGCCTGTGCGCCTTTTCGCGGCGGCTGCCGGCGGGGCGGCGTTTCTCTTTATCGCACTCGAGACAAGCATGCGCTACGCGAATATGGCGGGCGACAACTATGATATGGGCATTTACGCGCAGGTCTTCGACAGCATCGCGAAGACGGGATCGACGCTGATAAAATCCGCGTCTCCCGAAGCTTACCGCTTCGACTCCGTCCCGTCGCTGATTCTGTATCCGCTCACGCTTCTTTGGATGATTTTTCACAATATGTATCCCTTCCTGCTCCTGCAGGCGGCAGCGCTGTGCTCCGGCGTGATCCCGCTGCTTCTGATACTGAAAAAACGCTGCGCGGGCGACGGCGTGCGACTGACCGCCGCGGCGGTGTATTTTCTGTATCCGGGCCTCTGGAACGGCGCGTTCTATGATTTTCACGAGCAGTGCCTCCTTGCGCCGTTCATCCTATGGGCGCTGTATTTCGCGGAAAAGAACCGAATCTTCCCGTTTTCGGTCTTCGCCGTCCTGACTGCCGCGGTCGGCGCGGAAGGCTCGGTCATCGCGCTGTTTTTCGGCTTGTTCCTGTTTTTCGCGAAAAAAGACCGGGCGGGGGGCGTGTTCGCTTTCTGCGCGGGGCTCGGCACGCTGTTCTTGTATTTCGCGACGTCGCCGCGCCGTCTGGTGCCGAACAACGGCGTCTACGGCGGCGGTTCGTTTTTCACCTTCCTGCTGAAGGATCCGGGATATCTGCTGAATAATCTGCTGAACGGGGAAAAACTGCCGTTCACGCTCCTGATGCTGTTGAGTCTCGGCTGCCTGCCGTTCTTTACAAAACGGCGCGGCGAGCTCATCCTGCTCGCGCCGGCGCTGATTCTGAATCTGTTCGGCACGGATTACGACGCGTCCGTTTCATACCAGCACGCGTTCGGCGCATCCGTCCTTCTGCTCTACGTTTTCGTCGGCGCATTCGAAGGCCTCGGCAGAAAAAAGAAGCGCTTTGCCGCCGCGTTCTGCGTTCTTGCATGCCTTCTGACGTTCACGGGGCAGGTCCTTCCCCGCGCGCATTACGTAGGCGACAGAGTCGAAAACGCCGCCGTATACCGCGCGCAGCGGGAGGCTGTGGCGCTGATCCCCGAGGGCGCCAGCGTGACCGCCTCGCCGAAATTCGTCGCTTTTCTGACGAAATGCGGCGAGATCCATCTGTATTATCCCGCAGAGGTCAACGAAGACGGCGCGGTTTTAAGCGAATGCAACGATATGTACCGCAGCGATTATTCGATTTTCGACCTTTCCGGGCCGGAGGCGCGGCTGAACACGATCCGCGTCTCGGAGCTGCTGCTTGACGGCTTCGAAGTCGTATTTATGGACGAGAACGCCGCGGCAGTGCTGAAAAGATAAAGGGGCTGTTGCAGATACGAAAAACCTGCAGCAGCCATCTTTCATTTTTCCTATTTTTTCAAGAGAAAACACGATTTTGCAAAAATGTTCAAAACCTGTTGAACACAAAGCACGGCGTCTGGGATTCCGGCGCCTTTTT
>JAFRTA010000033.1 GCA_017427315.1 Clostridia bacterium | reverse complement strand
CGAAAAAAATCCCGACGCGGAAGCGTCGGGAAACAATGCGGGATCGATTAGTCATCTTCAAGCTCGTTGCCGGGCTCATCGGTCGAAACGCTCACGGACGGCTCCGGCTCTTCTCTGCCGCTGTCGGTGCTGGACGGCGTTACGTTGCTCGGCTCGGAGGAGGGCTCGCTCGACGGGTCGGTCGGCTCGGAGGAAGGCTCGCTCGACGGATCGGTCGGCTCGGAGGACGGTTCGGTCGACTCGCTGCCGCCGCTCGGCTCCTCGGTCGTGGGCGCCGTGGTCGGATCGGTCGTTCTGTTGCGCGTCGTATCACGTTCGGTGGTAGAACTGATCGTGCGGCGCGTCGTGGTGTTGTCGCCTTCGCGTTCGGAGTCGCGCTCCGTCGTCGTAACGGTCGTATCGGATGCGCTGGTGCTGGGCAGCTCGCTGATGGTGATCAGACTTGCGACGGGCTCCGTCTGGCTCTCGGTGATTTCGGTGGTCGTCTGCGACGGTTCGGTATTGCCGCCGAACAGTTTTTCGATAAAGTGATAATACTGATTGCCGAAATACAGGCCCGCGATCAACGCGACGAGAAGCAGCAGCAGGATCAGAACCACAAGCGGCGCTTTGCTGGGTCTGGAAACGTCGGGCTCGGTTTCTTCCGCTTCCGCTTCCGCGTCCTGCTCCGGAACCGCGTCTTCGGCAGGGACGCCGATCGGCGCGCCTGCGAGGGGAACGTCCACGGGCACGAGATTTTCCATAAGGACCGTAATGCTCTTCTGCGCGCCGTTCTCCGTCGCCTGATCGATCAGGTTCTGGCACGCCTGCTTGACGGATTCCGCCCCGCGCAGGATCGAAAGGATCTGCTCGTCGGTCGTGTATTCGTAGAGCTCGTTGCTCATCACGATGATCTTTGTATTCGGCGTGATGGAGTCGATGCGGTCGAACGCAAGCGCCGGCATCACGTTTTCCACGTCGGAGGAGGCTTCTTCTGTGCCGAAATCGATGCGGGTCAGGTACATCTCGTCGTAGGTGTAGACGGCGTTCTTGCCGCAGTTTGCGATATAGACGCAGTCACCGTAGTTAAAAACGAGCGTTGCCGAAAGCGTGGAATACTCGCCGTCGGAGAGCGACGTCTCGCGCGCGGCGTGGTTGAAAAAGCTTTCCGCCTCGATCTGGAAGCTGTCTCCGCCGGTTTTGATCGCGGGAATGTGCTTTGTGAGGATATTCATTGCGGTTTCGGCGACTTTTTTCTCTCTGTCGCCTTCCGCAACGCAGAGAACGACCTCGCCGTTGAGGCGGCCGGCGCCCTTATAGCCCTTATCCATCACGTCGGCGAGGATTACCTTGCCGTTCATATTGACGTTTGCGCCGTTGACGTGATTCTGAACGCCGGGCTTGGAAATCACGACGGCTTCCGCCTTCATTCTGATCATTTTATTCTTCCTTCCCTTATAATATTATTCTTCATTATCTATATTATCATATCATCTTTTTTTCAGCGCGTCAACACTCTTTAATAAAATATTTCTGACGTCGCCCGCCAAATACAGGGAACCGCAGACGACGAGCGCGTCGAAATCGGGCAGGAGGGAAAAACACCGTCCGACGGCGTCCGCGGGAGCTTCCGCCGCTTCCGCTTTGCCGCCCTTTTCGCGGATCTTTCCGGCGAGCGCCGGGGCGTCGATCGCCCGCGGATTCGAGGGCGTCGTTGTGACGGTGAGCGCGAAATGCGGCAGCAGATGATCGAGCGCTTTGCCGATCTCCTTATCCGCCATCATGCCCATCAGCGCGAGGATCCTTTTCCCGGACAGATGTTTGCCGAGAAGCGCCGAAAACGCTTTCGTGGACGCGTCGTTGTGGCAGCCGTCGAGGATCACGGGGGGGGCGTCGCACAGCAGCTCGCACCGCGCGGGGTTGACCGTGTTCCCGATCCCTTTGACGATATGCTCGTCCGTTACGGGAAAGCGGCTGCAAAGCCTTGCCGCGGCAACGGCGAGGGATGCGTTCTGCGCCTGTACTTCGCCGGGGAGGGGCACGTAAAAATCAAGCCCGCCGAACCTCTCGCGGAAGCCCCGCAGAGATTCCCCGGAAATGCGGATATCGTCCGTATCGGCGATATACAGCGGCGAGGCGCGCTCGTCGCAGACGTTGAAAAACACGCGCATCGCGTCGTCGGGCAGATTCGACGGCACGACAGCGGGACGGCAGGGCTTGATGATGCCCGCCTTTTCAAACGCGATCTTTTTGAGCGTGTCGCCGAGAATATTCGTGTGGTCAAGCGAGATAGACGTGATGACCGATACCTCGGGCGCCTCGATGATATTCGTTGCGTCAAAGCGCCCGCCGAGGCCGGTTTCGAGGATCACGATTTCGCAGCCGCTTTCCCGATAGCATAAAAATGCAGCCGCGGTGATCGCCTCGAATTCGGTGATCTCTTCGCCGAGCGTTTCGATCGCGTTTTTGACGCGCCGCGTCGCATCGATCAGCGTTTTATCGCTCACGGGCGCGCCGTCGATCTGGATCCGTTCGCAGAAATCCGTGATATACGGCGAAATGAACAGCCCCGTTTGATAGCCCGCGGCTTTGAATATTTCCGAGAGCATGATCGCGGTCGAGCCCTTGCCGTTGGTGCCCGCGATATGAACAAAAGAAAGCCCCTCTTGCGGCTGCCCGAGGAGCTTTGTTAATTTTTCAATGCGCTGAAGTCCGGGTTTGATCCCGAACTTCAACAGCGAGTGGTAGTAATTGATCGCTTCCTGTTTCGTCATTTGGTCAGTTTTGCCAGCTCCGCCCGGATCATTTCGATCTTGTCGGCTGTCTTTGCCTGCTTCTCTCTTTCGCCTGCGACCACGGCGGCGGGAGCCTTCGAGACGAAGCCCGCGTTGCCGAGCTTCGCGTCCAGACGCTTCAGCTCATCCTCGGCGGCCTTCAGCTCTTTTTCGAGCCGCGCTTTTTCTTTCTCGATGTCGATCAGCTCCGCGAGCGGGATATATACCGTTGCGTCCGCGGTCACGACGCTGACCGTATCGGCGATCTCAAAGGATGCGCCCACGGTAACGTCGGAGGCGGAGGCAAGGCGGGTGAAGAACACCGCGCCGTTCGCAAACGCCTCTTCGGAAGAAGTGGCGATATACAGATGCGCTTTTTTTGAAGGCGGCACGTTCATCTCCGCACGGCGGTTGCGCACGGCCTTGATCGCTTCCATCAGCTTTTCGAAATCCGATCTCTCTTTATCGAAGCAGAGCGCCGGATCGTATTCGGGATAGGCGGAGACCATGATCGAATCGCCGTCGTGGGGCAGCGTCTGCCAGATCTCTTCGGTGATGAAGGGCATGAACGGATGCAGGAGTTTGAGCGTGTTCGACAGCACGTAGATCAGCACCGTTTTCGCGCGGTCGGCCTTTTCGCCGCCTGCCTGCAGACGGATCTTGCAGATCTCGACGAACCAGTCGCAGAACACGTCCCAGATGAAATCGTAGAGCTTCTGCACCGCGACGCCCATCTCGCAGCTGTCGAGCGATTCGGTCACGCCTTTGACCAGCTCGTTATACTCGGCGAGGATCCACTTGTCCTCAAAATCGAGCGTATCGGGCAGATGCGGCGCGCGCTCGGAACCGTCGAGGTTCATCAGCACGAAGCGCGAGGCGTTCCAGATCTTGTTCGCGAAATTCCGGCTCGCCTCCACCTTCTGATCGGAGAAGCGCATATCGTTGCCCGGGCTGTTGTTGGTCGCGAGGGTGAAGCGCAGCGCGTCCGCGCCGTATTTGTCGATGATCTCCAGCGGGTCGATGCCGTTGCCGAGGGATTTGGACATTTTTCTGCCCAGTGCGTCGCGCACGAGGCCGTGGATGATGACCGTATCGAACGGGACTCTGCCGGTATGCTCGATCCCCGAGAACATCATGCGCATGACCCAGAAGGGAATGATGTCGTAGCCCGTGACAAGGCTGTTCGTGGGGTAGTAGTGCTTGAAGTCGGGCGTCTCTTCCGGCCAGCCGAGCGTCGAGAACGGCCAGAGCGCGGAGGAGAACCAGGTGTCGAGGGTGTCCTCGTCCTGGCGCACATGCGTGCTGCCGCAGTGCTGACAGACCGTCACGTCCTGCTTGGAAACGCTGATCTTGCCGCAGTCGTCGCAGTACCACGCGGGGATACGGTGTCCCCACCAGAGCTGACGGGAAATACACCAGTCCTTGATATTTTCAAGCCAGTGGAAGTAGATTTTTTCGAAACGCTGCGGAACGAACTTCGTCTCGCCCTTTTTGACCGCTTCGATCGCGGGACCGGCGAGGGGCTCCATTTTCACGAACCACTGCATGGAAACGCGGGGCTCCACGGTGGTGTGGCAGCGCTGGCAGGTGCCGACGTTGTGGGAATAATCCTCGACGCGGATCAGCGCGCCTTCGGCTTCCAGATCTTTGACGATGGCTTTTCTCGCCTCGTAGCGGTCCATGCCGGCATAGGCGGGGTAGTCTTCGGTGATGCGCGCGTCGTCGGTCATGACGCAGATCATCTCAAGCCCGTGACGCTTGCCGACCTCGTAGTCGTTCGGGTCGTGCGCGGGGGTGATCTTCACGCAGCCGGTACCGAAATCCTTTTCGACGTATTCGTCGGCGACCACGGGGATCTCACGGTGGACGATGGGCAGGATCAGCGTCTTTCCGACCATGTCTTTATACCGTTCGTCCTCGGGGTTGACCGCCACGGCGGTATCGCCCAGCAGCGTTTCGGGGCGGGTCGTGGCAAGCTCGAGATATCCGCTGCCGTCCTTGAACGGATAGCGCAGGTACCAGAAATGCCCCGCCTGCTCCTCGTATTCCACCTCGATGTCGGAGATCGAGGTCTTGCACTGCGGGCACCAGTTGATCATGCGCTCGCCGCGGTAAATAAGGCCTTTTTCATAGAGATTGCAGAAGACCTCGCGCACGGCCTTGCTGCAGCCCTCGTCGAGGGTGAAGCGCTCGCGCTCCCAGTCGCAGGAGGAACCGAGCTTCTTGAGCTGCTCGACGATCCTGCCGCCGTACTGCCGACGCCATTCCCATGCTCTCTCAAGGAAGCCCTCTCTGCCGAGATCGGCTTTGGAAAGCCCTTCTTTTTTCATCGCGTCCACGATCTTCGCCTCGGTGGCGATGGACGCGTGGTCGGTGCCCGGCACCCAGAGGGTGTCGAAGCCCTTCATTCTTTTATAACGGATCAGGATATCCTGCAGCGTATTGTCGAAGGCGTGACCCATGTGGAGCTGCCCGGTGATGTTCGGGGGCGGGATCACGATGGTATAGGTCTGTTTTCCTTCCTCGCGCTTTGCGTGGAAGTAATTACCGTCGATCCATGTTTTGTAGATCCGGTCCTCGACCGCTTTGGGATCGTATTTCGTTGCAAGTTCCTTACTCATTTTCACTCTTATCCTTTCGGTTGAACAAATGCTTTTCTTCTTCGGTATCGTTTTCGGGTTGCGGTTCGGGCAGGATCTCGATCCTGACCTTGTCGATCCTGCGCTCGTCCACGCCGAGAACGGTGAATTTCAGGTTTTTATATTCCACGACGTCTTCCTCGCCGCCGTTCTGCGGGATATACCCGAGCTGCGCCATCAGGAAGCCGCCGAGGGTATTGTAATCGCCCTCGGGGAGCTCGACGCCGATCAGCTCGCTGACCTCGTCGATATCGGTCACGCCGTCGACGGTGTAGACGTTGTCGTTGATCTTGGAGATCTCCTCGTCGTCGTCGTCATACTCGTCGTCGATATCGCCGACGATGGATTCGAGGATATCCTCGACCGTGACGATGCCCGCGGTGCCGCCGTATTCGTCCACGACCACGCACATCTGCAGGCGGTGTTCGGTCATTTCCTTGAACAGGTCGCCGCATTTCTTGCTTTCCGGGACGAAATACGACTCGCGCATCACGTCGCGGATCGAGGTGTTTTTCGGAATGCCCGATCCGATAAAGCGCAGAAGATCCTTGACGTAGACGATGCCGACGATGTTGTCGGGATCGTCGTCATAGACCGGGATGCGGGAATACCCGTCCTCGATCGCGGCGTCGATCACGGTGCGGACCGGTTCGTCCGCCTCGACGGCGGTCATATCCACGCGGTGCGTCATGATCTCGCCCGCGCTCACGTCGTCGAGCTCGAAGATATTGTTGATCATCTCGCGCTGCGTATCCTCGATCACGCCCTTTTCCTCGCCCTCATCGACGAGCATGCGGATCTCCTCTTCGGTGACCTGCTCGTTGTCGGCGTTCGGATCCACGCCGATCAGGCGCAGAACGCCGTTGGTGGATGCGGCGAGCAGTTTTACAAAGGGTTTCGCGATCGCCGAGACCGCAAGAAGCACCGGCGCGAACGCCGTCGCGATCTTCTCGGGCTTCGCCATGGCGATCTTCTTCGGCACCAGCTCGCCGAAGACCAGAGAGAGATAAGAAACGAACAGCGTGATCACGATGAAAGCCGCGGTCTCGATGCCGCCGGAATGCGCCTGCCACGCGGGCTGCGCGTTCACGATCGCCTGCGCGACGAGCGGCGCGTAGGTCTGCGCGGCGCTGGCGCTCATAAAGAAGCCGGCGAGCGTGACGCCGATCTGAATGGTGGAGAGGAACTGCGAGGAATTCGACGTCAGCTTCTTCACCTTTTTCGCTTTTTTGCTGCCCTCGTCGGCCAGCTTGTCGATCCGTTTGTCGTTGAGGGAAAGGACGGCGATCTCACTGCAGGAGAAAAAACCGTTGACGAGAACGAGCGTGATCATCAGAAGCGTTTTGAGGATCAGCGCGCTCGCGTTTGCGTTTCCGGTGTCTGCGGCGACTGCCGTCAATATACCGGCAGGGTCGGGATCTGTCATAAAATAGTAACTCCTTAAAAGTAGTGGTATATACCGATAATATATCAGTATATATTCAGTTTATTATATATTATCGGGTTTTATTTGTCAATAAAAAATACTGATTTGCCGAGGCGTTGGGCTCACCGCCGGTAACACGGCACACCGTGCCGTTTCGTGCGGCGGTGTGGGTATGCGGCGGCTTGCCGATGCATACCCCGCCGTCGTGCGACGATTTTTACTGCTGAAAAATATATATAAGAATCAACGTTGAACGCCGTCGGGACGGGACGGCATTTCATGCCGCCCGTCCGCAACGTCGCTCAAAACGGCAGGGGTCTGCCGTGTTACCATGTGTACCGAACGCCGCGATAACCAGCCCGACAAATCAGAATTTATCATTCCCTTTCCTTAAAAAACTATTGCAACCGGAAATCGGTTGTGATATGATACAATTGACAGGAAAAACACCCTGCCGATGCGGCAAATTGCCGCAATCAATCTGAAAATCACGGAGGATCAGTTATGGCAGATTCCATTCTTGACACTTACAAAGTCAGTCATTCGCAGGACGATGCGGTGAAAGCGGACAGAAAGATCAAGGTCGGCATCATCGGCACCGGCTGGATCGCGGACGCGCACGTTCAGAGCTATCTGAAATGCGACGACGTGGAGCTCGTCGCCCTCGCGGATCTCGTACCCGGCAAGGCGGAAGCGTTTGCGAAAAAGCACAGGCTTGAGAACGTCCGTTTCTATCCCAGCGACAGAGCGCTCATCGACGCGGAAAAGGATATCGACGCGGTCTCGGTCTGCACCTACAACCGTCAGCACGCGCCCTGCACGATCTACGCCCTCGAGCACGGCGTGAATGTCCTGCTCGAAAAGCCCATGTGCGTCACCCTCGAAGAGGCGGTCGAGATCTGCCGCGCCGAGAAGAAGAGCGGCAAGATCCTTTCCATCGGCTTCCAGCCCCGCTTTGACGAGAATATGAAGCTCGTCAAGAAGGTCGTGGATTCCGGCGTGCTCGGCAAGGTCTATTACATCCAGACCGGCGGCGGCAGAAGACACGGCATCCCGACGCCCTTTGGTACCAGCTTCATCCGCGACGACACCGCGGGCATCGGCGCGCTCGCCGATATCGGCTGCTATTCGATCGACATGGTCATGAACGCGATCGGCTATCCGAAGCCCCTGACCGTCACCGGCTATACCTCCGGTTTTTTCGGGAAAAAGCCCGATTATCTCGAGAAGCCCGAATACGTCAACGAGTTCTCCGTCGACGATTTCGGCGCGGGCTTCATCCGTCTCGAAGGCGATATCATCCTTGACTTCCGTATCGCGTGGGCGATGCATATCGACTCTCCCGGCGACACGATCATTCTCGGCACCGAGGGAGGTCTGCGCATCCCCGCGACGGATTGCTGGAACGGCAGTATCGGCGGTCCGCTCGTGGTTTATCACAACGTGGCGGGCATCCCCGTCGAGACCGTGATCCCCGAGGTCGACTATCACGGCGACAACTTCTACCGCAAGATCCGCTCTTTCATCGACGCGGTCATCACCGGCGGCGAGGCGCCCATCCCTTCGAGCCAGATCATCTACAATCAGGCGATCATCGACGGCATCGTCCGCTCCCACAAGCTGGGCGAAGAGGTCAAGATCGAGATCCCGGAGATCTGAACGGTATAACAATAACCGCGTCGGGCGTGCGCCCGGCGCGTTGTTTGTTATGTGAGATGTGAGATGTGAGATGTG
>JAFRTA010000247.1 GCA_017427315.1 Clostridia bacterium | reverse complement strand
GAAAAAAGGCGCCGGAATCCCAGACGCCGTGCTTTGCATTCAACAGGTTATGAACATTTTTGCAAAACCGTGTTTTCTCTTGAAAAAATTAAAAAAATGAAAGATGGCTGCTGCAGATTTTTCGTATCTGCAACAGCCCCGTGGTTTCGTTTGGTCAAACGGCTGCCGGGAGGCGTCTTTCATGACGCCCCCGGACCGCGCGGCGGATCGCCGTTTTGTTCCCGTTACCGTGAGCTTTTCAGGTCGCGGTATATGTTCCCAAATTGATAAAACCCGAGGCTATAATGTTCAATTGCGTATGCGCCGCATTGATATTCTTCCGACCCTATCTTAATGTATTGTTTTCCGAAGAAAGACACGCGGATACGGAAAGAAGAATATTCATAATGCGAGGGAATATCATATTCGTACTTTTCATACTCGGAATAATATGCTTTCGGCGCCGCACAAAGCGAACAGCTTGATCTTTTGTCTTCGGTAACGGTGCCGTCGGAATTGAACGTCAGCGTGCATTCCAGCTTATATTCGTAGTACGGTTTGTTTTTTAAGGCGTTGTTGATGTAATCCGTCGCAAACCCCTGATCGTCCTTGGATTCGGCGGAAAAGGTTTTTCCCAACATCATATTATAGAGCTTTGTGGCTTCTTTCTTGCAGGATGCAGCCCGAATACTCACAGTGGAAACTGCTGCGACGACAAGCAAAGCGAAAACGGCAAGTGATATTTTCTTTATTTTTGCTTTTTTCTGCACGCGCCGCAGGACCAGTTCGTCGATCTTTTCTTTGCACTGCGCTAATTTTTCTGAACAATCCGAGTATTCCGAAAGGGATTCATAAACGGCTTTCGCTTCGACGATTTTGTTAAAATCGTTGCTGTTCAGCAAATCACCGGCTGTAAGATATGCGTTTTCGTTGCAATATGAGCGCAAAACCGACGCATATTCCTCGTTTGCGAATCGCAGCGCCTTCTTATAATCCGGATTATCCCCGTACAGCTTTTTGCAGGATGATAGCTGCTGTTCGGAGGACAGTCGAAGCCCGGCAAGAAGAGAACCTATATATGCCGTCGGATTCTCCGGGTCGAGATTCAGCGCGTTATTGAAAAACTCTTTCGCTTTCTCCCAATCGCTATCCTCAAGACAAAGATTTCCTCGTTTTACAAGTGCGGCGGCAGGAGAATTATCATACATGGATTTACAGTCTTCCATTGACGATCAGCTCCTTTTCAGACCGATAACATCGTATGCGTCAGAAATCATATCCGTATTGTCCGGGAAGTTCGTTGGCGATTTCACATACGTGATCAAAATAAAGAACCTTGACTTTGCCATCTATAATATTATAGAAGAAAACAGATCCCGCCGTCTTTGTGTTGGCGTATTTGTCTTTCAGCTTTGCGTCAAAGCCCCCTATCGTGAGTGTATAAGAACCGGTATACGGACCGAAGTAATTATAAGAAGACGCGTCAAAAAAATCTGTTGCAGCGTGCTCGTACGTCATCGTTCCGTTGTTAATCTCAACGTTATGTTCATATGTACTATATAAACCGAACGTCTTATCTTTTGATTTATACCGGCATTTCCAGAATCCTTGGATGCCTTTTTCCACCATTTCCGGGTTGAAATAAGCGCCGTTTTTCTGAAATCAGTTCGTTGTTTGTATGGCATTTCATTATGGTTGAAAAACTACAGCCTCCCGTCGCGCAAAACAAAAAAGTGCGGCAATCGATGCCGCACCGAAAAATACAGCTCCGATTGTCGCCAAACAATATACTTCCATACTTAAGAGACTTAAAGTGTGAAAAGAGCTTGTATTTTTACCGAGAGATAAAAATACACACTTTAAGTTAAAGCATGGGGTTTCTGAAAGATATTGTTTGGCTCTTTTATTACAGCAAATCGTCTGCAAAAAATCAAGCATTTTGTATCCACAACGGCCTAATCTGTTTTTGATTTATTCCGGAATCCGAAAAAACCGCCTGCCGTCATATTTCAAAGACAGCAGGCGGTTATCGTTTTTATAGCATCGGGAACGGTATCAAAAGCGAGGGAAAAGCGACTGAATTGCCGCGCGGAGAAGCTTTATCCGTTTTTCTCCTGCTGCCGTTCACCGTTTCGCCGTTTGGGTGTGCCAGATGTTCGACGCGTACTCCATGATCGCCCTGTCGGCGGCGAACATGCCGGAATTCGCGATGTTTTCGAGGCTCATCCGGTTCCAGCGGTCACGGTCGCGCCAGATCGCTTCGGCGTTCTTCTGCGCCGCACGGTAATCCGCGAAGTCGGCGAGCGTCATATACTGGTCCTGACTGAGCAGCGTGTGGATCAGCAGCGGGAAGCGCTGTCCGTTCACGCCGCCGCGCTCGATGAAGTCGATCGCCGCCTTCAGCTCGGGGTTGTTGAGATAATAATCTCTCGGGCGGTAGCCCGCGCGATTGCGGGCGTTCACCTCGTCGGTATTCATGCCGAAAATCAGGATGTTTTCCGCGCCGACGTTCTCGAAGATCTCGATGTTCGCGCCGTCCATCGTGCCGAGGGTGAGCGCGCCGTTGATCATGAATTTCATGTTGCCCGTGCCGCTCGCCTCGGTGCCCGCCAGCGAGATCTGCTCGCTGATCTCCGCCGAGGGGATCAGCAGCTCCGCCGCGGTGACGCAGTAATTCTCGAAGAAATATACCTTGAGGTAACGGCTCACGACCGGGTCCGCGTTGATCATATCGGAGAGCGCGCAGATCAGGCGGATGATCTCTTTCGCGAGGTCGTAGCTCGCCGCCGCCTTTGCGCCGAAGATATAGGTGTGGGGCGTGTATTCCCCGTTCGGGTCGTTTTTGATTTCCAGGTATTTCGCCACGATCTGCAGCACGTTGAGCTGCTGGCGCTTGTACTCGTGCAGACGCTTGACCTGAATATCGAAAATGCTCGACGGGTCGAGGGTCACGCCCGAAACGCGCTTGATATATTTCGCCGTGCGCTCCTTGTTGTGCAGCTTGATCTGCTCGAGCTGCTGCAGGAACGCGGGATCGTCGGCGTATTTTTCGAGATTTTTCAGCTCCGAAGCGTTGTATACGAAGCCGCCGCCGATGCTGTCGGTAATGAGCTGCGTCAGCTCCGGGTTCGCCTGGCAGAGCCAGCGGCGGTGCGCGATGCCGTTGGTCACGTTGGTGAACTTCGCGGGCGTCAGGCGGTAATAATCGTTGAATACCGTATTCTTCAGGATCTCGCTGTGCAGCGCGGAAACGCCGTTGACGCTGTAGCATGCGGCGCAGCAGAGATTCGCCATGCGGACGAGCCCTCCGGAAATGATCGCCGTGCGCTCCACATAAGCCCCGTCGCCGGTGCAGCTCCAGACGTAGGCTCTGTAACGGTTGTCGATTTCACGGATGATTTGATAGATACGGGGCATCAGCGTGCGCACGAGCTCCTCGCTCCAGGTCTCGAGCGCCTCGCGCATGACCGTGTGGTTGGTGTATGCCACGGTCTTTCTGACGATATCCCACGCCTCGTCCCATCCGTAGCCGCACTCGTCCATCATAATGCGCATCATCTCGGGGATACACAGCGTCGGGTGCGTGTCGTTGATGTGGATCGCGTTTTTCTCCGCGAGGTTGTCAAGCGTGCCGAACAGATGCAGGTGGTGGCGGATGATATCCTGCACCGACGCCGAAACGAGGAAATACTGCTGCTTCAGCCGCAGGCTCTTTCCCTCGGGGTGG
>JAFRTA010000246.1 GCA_017427315.1 Clostridia bacterium | reverse complement strand
GCAAGCGCACCGGCGAGAGCGAGACCATTGAGATCGTTTCGTTCGACAGACTGGGGACCGAGGCTTATTCCGACAAGATCGACGGGGACGATACAAATATCCTCCGTAACGGCGTGATCTATGCGAAGCACTTCATTTACAACGGCACGCAGACTGCCGTGCCCATCGACACCGACGGTGACGGCGTGAATGATTTCAGCCTTGCCTCGGAGACCTTCTACTGGAAGATCGGTATCATCGAGGATACGGAATACGCCTTGAAATACTGGGTCTATCTGACCGGCTCCATGGAGGGCGAGCGGGACTCGGGCTCCTATCCGACCAACGAATCCGCCGTGCTGTGGTACACCAACTATCTCGGCCACGCGTGCTACAAAGAGACCTTCTCGCCCGTCCTCGCGTGGGAGGCGTCCACGATCTCCTACGAGTTCTACCTCGTCAACGCCGACGGACAGCCTGTCAACAGCGCCGGCGTCGTCGTCCCCTTCGAGCAGAGGGTGCTGATCGGCAACAGGCAGACGCACACCTTCCTGCTGAACAACACCGAGCACGGCAACGCGATGGAGATCGCAGCAAGCGCAAACATCCCCGAGGCGTACCATCTGTTCAATCCCGAGGCGGTATTCACCGTCGTTCTGAATTCCGGCGCGGACCCGAGCACGGCGTCGATCGACGATAACGTCAGCCCCGTCACCACCTACTATTACGACAACGGCGTGTCGTGGAAGGGCAACGGCACGATCCCGTCCGGTACGGTCGTCGACTACGGCAACACCCACGTCGCCTTCGCCGTCCTGCTGGATACCACGATCGTTCCCGACACCGTGGTGATCGACTACGGCCTGCCCGTGAAGATCCACACGCTGATGAACGACCTGGCGCTGCCCACGGGCACGAAGATCAACAACATCGGCACGGTGTTCTCCGGCGACACCAACACGGCGTATTCCTCCTCTCAGCTCGGCGACGCCGCGAAGGAGCTGACGCTCGCCCACGGCGCCGCGTCGATCGTGAACGGCGACACCGCCG
Organism: Clostridia bacterium; assembly: GCA_017427315.1. Taxonomy (GTDB): domain Bacteria; phylum Bacillota; class Clostridia; order Oscillospirales; family Acutalibacteraceae; genus RGIG2774. The sequence goes on along the minus strand of JAFRTA010000246.1, from coordinate 2,689 downwards.
CCGAGACCTACGTGAAATACACTCCGGCCGATATGCAGATGAGCGAAGAAGAGGTCTTCTATTACGAGGTGTTCCTGCGCAACGAGTATTACTACGCAAGGGTCACGGTGATCCCCGCCGCAAACATCTATTATGAGGACAGCTTCCTTGAATTCATCGACGGCTCCGGCGTCGACTCCGGCTACGAATGGAAGACTGCCGGCGAGGTTTACGAAAACGTGTTCCAGGCGGAGGACCGCCCCGGCAGTTTTGCGCTTGCCGCATATGACGCGAACAACGTTTACGGCAACGACGCCGCCTATGACGACAGCGTGGCGACTTACTCCCTCGGCACCGCGAAGTATATCACCGTGGACGCGGGCTGCAAGGTCAAACCGGATGACGCCGTTCCCAGAGCGACCTTCACCTTCTGCGGCACCGGCTTCGACGTGATCAGCGTCACCAGCGCGCACACAGGCGCTCTGACGGTGACCGTGCGGAATCACGAAACAGGCGCTATTGCCAATAAGCAGGTGATCAACACTTTCTACGGCTACAGCTACGGTCAGCTCTATCTCGACCCGGCCGTCGGCGCGACGCTCCGCGAGACCAACGACCGGGGCGAGGCGAATATCCCCTTGTATTACAGCCCGTATACCGAGGAAATGTATACGCCCATCGGCAAAAACGGCGAAAAACTGATCCGGGTGAACGGCAGAGTTTTCTCCACCGTGAACCATTCCGATGGTACGGAACAGTATAATTACGCTTACGGCTGGCTTCCGGAGAATACGACGGACGGCGTTCTCTATCAGATCCCCGTCATCAAAGCCGAAGGGCTTCCTTACGGTGTCTATGACGTCACGATACAGCCGAGATATGCTGCGAACTTTGACGAAACGAATACCGGAAGCTACGATGTTTACGTTGACGGGATCCGTATATATAACCCTGCGGGCACGGGCGACATCGTTTCCGCTGTCGTGGCGGAGGCGTACGAAAAAGATAACGAGACCAATCCGATCTTCGCTTCGGTACGCAACACGGTAATTAAGGATAAGGAAGACTTCCTGCGCGTGACCAACGGCGTCGGCGATCAACAGGTCGGCGGCACCATCATGGTTGACGGAATGTTTGTCACCGCCGGTTCCGCTACGGCGCTTGCGGATCTACAACAGTCCGGCCCGAATAACGAGATGTATCTTGCGCAGTATCAGGCGCTTGCCTTCCGGCCCGCTGTGATTTCAGAGAACGAGCCGACGTCATTCCAGCTCGGCATGAAGGTCGCGATAACCGATTCAGACCCTGCGATCGATAAGATCGTTCCGTCGAACGCCTCCGTACGTATCATTATTTCGGACGTGAAAAAGCAGTCCATCCGGCAGATCGTCTCCATGACCGTCAGCGGTTCCGCAGAACAGTTTTATGATCTTTCTCCGCTGCTGAAATGGACGAAAACCGAAGACGAAACGACCTACGTGGCAGACTATGACGTCGTTATTCTGAACGATTCAGAGCTTGTGCTTTCACTGACGACGTTCAAAACCACGTTCCGCACCGCAGAACCGCAGGAGGTCGAACCTGTCCTTGAACCGGAGATCGCAGTGACAAGCGGTAGAAATACGATGCGTTTCGCTTCCATGTCGGTCAGAAAAGTACTCACCTCTGCCGATACGTCGACGCTTGATATCGATTGGCTCACGACAGACCTTACTGTCGGCGCGGAAGCAGTGCTTTCTGTAACGACGTCGGACGAGATCGTTTCTGTCATGATCGGCGGGACCGAGATCACCGAGTATACGCAGAATGAAGACGGAACGCGTACATGGAAACTGGCGTTTACCGTGACCGAAAACGGTGAAAGCTGCGATATCGTGCTGAAGGATGCTTTCGGCAGAGTCAGCGAGACCTTTAACGAGAAGCTGCCGATGCATGAAGAACCGGAGACGACCCAGACCGAAGAAACCGAGCCCGACCCCGGTCGGGAGGAAAACGACGGCGGTGATTCCGGAAAGAAATCATTCTTTGAAAGATTCTACGGGTTCATCATGCGGTTGCTGGAGTTCTTCAAATCGATTCTTTCGTTCTTTTCCGTCCGTCTCGGCTGACAGACGCGCTGCCTGATTCGCGCGGAAGAATGAGGTAATACGGCAGTGCGTCCGCAAATCGAATAGTCCGGTCTTCGGAACGGCTTACGGTAAAATGTTTTTCGGAGGTATCATGATGAATCGTCGCTCGGCCCGAATTATGTGTGCTCTTTTCGCGCTCGCGTTCTGTCTCTCTCTTTTTGCAGGGTGCGATAAAAATGAGCCGAAGCAGCCCGGGCAGACGACTGCCGACGATTCATCTGCCTTCGTTTCGGAAAACGCAGACCCCTTCCTGATCACGGAAGGGGTCCGCGTCGTTGAGATGTTTTCCTATAACGGGCCTTACATCGAAGACGGTTCGAACGAGCCCTGTGAGAACGTCTGCGCCGTCCGCATCGAAAATACCTCGGAAACGCACTATCGTTACCTGCGCTTTTCGATTGTAACGGCGGACGGAGCATATACGTTTTCCGCAACGACGCTTTTTGCCGGCGCGCGGATGACGGTCCTTTGCGAAAACCGTGCCGCTTATTCGAAAAGCACGGTTCTTTCAAACGAGATTCTGTCGATTGCATTGTTTGACAGGACGCCGACCGTGCATATCGATTCGCTGCTTATCACCT
>JAFRTA010000245.1 GCA_017427315.1 Clostridia bacterium | reverse complement strand
CGCGACGGGAGAAACGGCGTCCGGCTGCGGGACCGTCGGGATCCCCGAGGGAACGGTCCTGTACTATATCGCGGTCGAGGGAGAGATCGGGACCGGGGCGGAAAAACGCGTCATCCGCGCGACGAGCGGCGTATTCAAAGCCGGGACGGAACAATAAATAACGCGCCGGGTGGAGCGCGTGAGACATATCAAAGATCTTAACGGAGGAGTATTATGAACGCGCAGGACAGAATGATGAGCAAAAAATGGGGCGTTTTCAACCATTATCTCTATTACAGCGAAAAGGGATATTCCTTCCCCGACGCGGAGGGTGAAGTCTGGGAGCGCGGCGTCGCGCCGATGGCGCGGGAATGGTGCGAACAGACCGAAAGCTTCGACACGGAGAAGCTCGCCCGCACGCTGCATGAGATCGGCTGCGGGTATTATATGGTCACCGTCATGCAGGGCACGCGCTTCCTGCTCGCGCCGAACGAGGCGTATTCACGCATCACGGGCATTGCGCCCGGGCACGGCTGCTGCGAACGCGACCTCATAAAGGATATCGCGCTGTCGCTCAAAAAATACGATATCGACCTGTATCTGTACTACACCGGCGACGGTCCGCATTTTGACCGGATCGCGGGGCCGAAAATGGGGTTATATGAAGACTATCAGGCAGGACTCCACGGAAAGGTGAGCGAAAGCTTCGTCCGCAACTGGGCGGCGGTCCTCGGGGAATACGCCGCGCGTTACGGCGAGCTTGTCAAGGGCTGGTGGGTCGACGGCTGTTACGAAAGCCTCGGCTACAATAACGCGCTGCTCTCGATCTACTACGACGCGATCAGGAAGGGAAATCCCGACGCGCTGGCGGCGTTCAACAGCGGCACGGCGTCCTTCGTGCATCCCGACGGCGACGACACCCCCGTGAAATGGTATGAGAACGAGGGCTTCACCTGCGGCGAAGACAACGACTTCACCTATATTTTCAAAACGCGCTTCACCGACGGCGCGCAGAACCATCTGCTGATCCCCCTCGGCGACTACCGGGACGGGAATATCTGCGCGGGCTGGCGGAACACGGGCGTGCGGCGCAGCAAAGAGTACGTCGCGGACTATATCAGAAAGAACAACGCCGCCGGCGCGGTCATTACCGTGGATATCTTCGTGGACTGCCGCGGCAATTTCGACCCCGCGCAGGTCGAGGCGCTGAAATATATCGGCGCAAACGTTTGATATCTCCCGGTGAAATCTCCGGGATCAAAGCCAACAGATTCTTCACGTTTTTGCATAAATCAGCGCGGAGGCGAACGGCAATGAAGGAAAACGATATTATAAACCTGCATTACGAGACCCACGACGAGGAAGGGCGGCTGCTCTCAAGGCACGGACAGGTGGAATATACCACGACGATGAAGTATATCCGCGCCTGCGCGAAAGCTGCGGACGCGAAGCGCATCCTCGAGGTCGGAGCGGGCACGGGGCGTTACTGCGTCCCCCTTGCGAAGGAGGGCTTCGACGTCACCGCGATCGAACTGGTGGAACATAATCTTGACGTTCTCCGTCAAAAGCTCACCGGAAGTGAAAAGCTCACCGCGCTGCAGGGGAACGCGCTCGACCTCTCGCGGTTTGCCGACGGCAGCTTTGATCTTGTGCTGCTGCTCGGCCCGATGTATCATCTTTTTACGTTTGAAGACAAACAAAAAGCGCTCGCCGAGGCGGTGCGCGTCACGAAAAAGGGCGGGGATATCCTCGTCGCCTACTGCATGAACGAGCCGACGGTGATTCAGTACGTTTTTCAGCGCGGGAACCTGCGCGAAGTGCTCGAAAATCATATGCTGACCGCCGACTGGCACTGTGTCAGCGAGCCGAAGGAAGTTTTCGAGCTCGTCCGCACGGAGGATATCGCCGCGCTGGACGCGACCGTGGACGTCACGCGGGAAAAGCTGGTCGCGACCGACGGCGCGACGAATTATATAAAGGAATACATCGACGCCATGGACGACTTCACCTTTGAAAAATGGGTGGAATATCACCTGTCGGTCTGCGAACGGCAGGACCTGATCGGCGCGTCGCACCATACGCTGGATATCCTGAGAAAAACCGACAATGCTTGATTTTATTACGAAAAAACCGATCGACAAGGGCTGGTCCTGCGACCGGAAATACCGCGTCACGGCGGCAGACGGCACGGATTATCTTCTGCGCGTCACGCCGCCGGAAAAAGCGGCTTCCCGCGCGGACTGCTTCCGCATGCAGAAAGCCGTCGCCGCGCTGGGCGTGCCGATGTGCCTGCCCGTCGAATACGGCGAATGCGAAGACGGCGTTTATATCCTGCAAAGCTGGATCGACGGGCTCGACGCGGAGGACGCGATCCCGACGCTGCCGGAGCGCGAACGATACGCATACGGCCTGGACGCGGGAAAGATCCTGCAAAGGATCCATTCGATCCCCGCGCCGGAGGACCTTCCGGCTTGGGAAACACGGTTCAACGCGAAGATCGACCGCAAGATCAAGATGTATTCGGAATGTCCCGTAAAATTCGAGGGCGACGCGGCGATCCTGGAATACGTCGAAAACAACCGCGGCCTTCTGAAAAACCGTCCGCAGAGCTTTCAGCACGGGGATTACCACATCGGGAACATGATGATCGACCGGAACGGCGTTCTGACGGTCGTCGACTTCGACCGTTTCGACTTCGGCGACCCGTGGGAGGAATTCAACCGCATCGTCTGGTGCGCGCAACGCTCCCCCGCCTTCGCCTCCGGCATGGTCGACGGATATTTCGAAAACGGCGTCCCGCCGGAGTTCTGGGCGCTGCTCGCGGTGTATATCTGCAGCAATACGCTCTCCTCCCTGCCGTGGGCGATCCCGTTCGGAGAAAAAGAGATCCAAACGATGCTGAACCAGACGAAGGATATTCTGGATTGGTACGACGGTATGCGGACCGTCGTGCCGGGGTGGTATCAAAAGAAATGATCCGTCCGGGCAATACGGCGGGACGGGGAAAGGATGAATAACATATGGAAAAAGCAACCGCCGGGAGGAAACGGGAATTCCGTTTTCTTCAAATAAAAGAAAACCGCAATTACGGGATCGACCTGCTGCGCATCGTCGCCATGTATATGGTGGTCGTGCTTCACGTGCTCAATCTCGGCGGAATCACAAACAGCGAAACGGTTTCATCCGGGAATTATTGGACGGCAGCCATGCTCAGAATTGCGACTTACTGTGCCGTCGACATCTACGCACTGATTTCGGGGTTCGTCGGATATAAAGCAAAACACCGTTACGCAAATCTGGCGACGCTTTGGCTGACCGTAGAAATCTATTCTGTATCTTTTGCCGTAATCAATATGCTGTTTTTTAACGGTTCCATGGGGAAGAAAAAGATTCTTTTTTCCCTGTTTCCGGCAACACAAGGCAATTTATGGTATTTCACGATGTATTTTTGTCTGTTCTTTTTTATGCCCCTGCTGAACGCCGCCGTCGAACGGCTTCCCCGCAGGACGCTGAAATTCGCAGTCTTATCCTTTATCGCCTTGTTTACGATTATTCCCCTCCTCTGGCGATCCGATCCGTTTATCGCCGACAGAGGTTACAGCCTGCTCTGGCTGATCGTTCTTTATCTGATCGGCGCCTATATCGGCAAATACCGCGCGCTGGAGCGAATCAAAAAACCGATTGCGCTGTTGGGTTATTTTGCGTGCATCGCCGTCGTTTGGTGCTCGAAATATGCAATAAAAAGCTTTTTCCCCGGCTTTCTGACGATCCGGAACAACGATGAATGGTTTATCGGTTATACGACTTTCCCGATCTTTTTGTCCGCCGTATTCCTTCTGCTGCTGTTTCGCGATCTGAAACTGCCGGTTATTCTCAAAAGAATAACGGCAGTCGTATCGCCTCTGTCGTTCAGCGTCTACGTTATCCATAGTCTGCCCCTGATTTACGTCTTGTTCATAAAAGATAAATTCGTTTCGTATGCGGCTTTTTCTCCGCCGGTCATGATTCTCGCCGTGCTGGGTACGGCGGCGGCGATCTTCCTTGCAGGTGCGGCGATCGATTTTGTCAGAGCGCGGATCTTCGATCTGCTGAAAGTCAAAGAACGGCTGCTGAAGCTTGAAAAGAAGCTGCGGAAGGAATGACGGCCGCTTCCGCAGAACGCTGTTTTTGCAAATCATGGTTTATCAACAATCTGCCGGGAGGTTATTACATGATGTTATTCGTTTGTTACCCCAAATGCACGACCTGTCAGAAAGCCCGGAAATGGCTGGATGACCGCGGCGTGAAGTACGAATTCAGGAACGTCAAGGATGACAACCCCACCGAGGCCCAGCTGCG
>JAFRTA010000244.1 GCA_017427315.1 Clostridia bacterium | reverse complement strand
CTGCTTCATATACGGGCTGTAAGGGATGATCTCGACCTCATAGGTCCCGGCGGGGATCCTGCCGATATCAATCGTCACGCCCGTGAGGCCCGCGCGGACGTAGTCGGAAACGAATTTGCCGCTGAACACCTTGTCGTATTCGCCGCTGCCGACGACGACCGCGTAGCTTTCCGCCTCGTAATATCCCGTCGCGTCGGGGAATTTCAGCACCGTCCCGCCCGCGCCGTTCTTTTCGGCGCTCACTTCGGCGTCCGCCGGGAACTGCGGTTTTGTATCCCGCCTGCTCTGCTGGTACCACGTATAACCGCGTTTGGTCTTGTCCGCAACGTCCGTGAACCAGTACTCCACGTTATCGAAGAACGTCCTGCTCTGCGCGTCATACAGTTTCATATGCACGACGCCGTCCGCGTCCGCCTCGACGATCCAGAAGCCGCCGGACTTGCCCTGCGCGTCCTCGTCGCCGCTGATATAGTCGAGATTGCCCATATACGCCGACAGCGAGCCCGTACCGACCGCGGTGAAGTTGCCCTGCCATACCGAGCGGGGATCGCTTGACGCGTAGTGCGAATGGCCGGAAAAATCCACGACCTGCGGATACTCCGAAAGCACCGCGCGAACGTCCTTGTCGCTCCACGTGACGCTTCCGTAAACGGTCGCGAGGGGATGCGGGTGCTGATAGACGAAAACCGGCTTCGTCGGATCGTCGCGCTTCGCCTTGTCCAGCTCGGCGCGCAGCCACTTCACCTTGCCGCTGAAGGTCTTGCCGTTGTCGTCGTAGGAAACGCCGATAAAATGATAACCGTTAATCACGTCGTGACGGTCCACGTCGGAACAGACGTACTGTTTGTATTTCGTATAGCCGACCGACGCGTCTTTATCGCGGTATTTGATGAACTCGTGGTTGCCCAGCACCGCCAGAAGCTGCGTTTCGGCTTTTTTATGGGCGTTTACGACGCTGTTGAAAACCTCGTATTCCTTATCGTCGCCCGTATTGGCGAAATCGCCCGCGACGATCACCGCGTCAAGTTTTTTATAGTCCGCGGCCTTCTGCGCGTACGCGTAGGAATCGTCGAACAGAACGCCGAGACGGACCGCGGCGTCCTGCGTCGGGGAGCCGTCCAGATGCACATCGCTGCACACCGCAAAGCGGAGCACGGGGACGAAATTCTCCGGCGCCTCGGGCTCCTTCGCATGCACGTTGCCGTACAGCGCCGTCGTGCCCATAAAAATCGTAAACAGGACCGTCAGGATCCTGCCGAGGATCCGGCTGATGTTGTTGGTTGCGGAAAACATAAATATCGCCTCTATTATAATTATTTTATTACCTTATTAAAAAAGCTCACTGTTAAAAAACTCATTCTGCCGCATCCGGCTCCCCGTCGGGGACGTAGGCAAGGATTCCCTCGACGCCGCAGCCGAGGATCGAACACAGATCGTTGAGCGTTGTGGTCGTAATGGATTTGTTATGCTTCATCCGGTCAAGAAGACTTGACGTAACGCCGTATTCTTTTATGATCTTATAGGTGGATATCTTTTTCTCTTTGAGCGTTCGAAAGAACGGATCATATACAATCACAGCAATCCCTCCTTAACGAAATTATATTTTATACTCAACATATTGACAATAGTTGATATATATACTATAATCTATATATCTACTATACCAAAATACTATTTATGTCGTTTAGGAAAGATTTGCAAGTAATAGAGCAAAAAAAAGCGCTCCTGATTGCCTGCAGCAATGGAACGCTTTCACACTTAATTCTGATGTTTCAGTATTCTCAAGCCCTTAAGAATCAGGCTTATTTGTTGTCCGGCACGTATTCCATAATTCCGTCCACACCGCAGCCGAGAATTGAACATAAATCATTGATTGTTGTGGTCGTGACGGACTTATTGTGCTTTAATTTATCGATCAGACTTCCGCTGATATGATATTGTTTTATCAGTTTGTAGGTTGTAATATTCTTTTCTTTCAGAGTTTCAAAAAAACGGTTATATACGATCATCATAAACACCTCTGATATCAAGTATAATTTATGATCTTTTTCTTGACAATAATCTTATATGAGAGTATAATCACATATAAGAGCATATTGATCCTATGTCAAAGGAGCATTCAAAATGGATTCGATTCTGAAAGATCTGTTTTACGGCAGGCTGGAGATTGTCGGAAAATCTCTCGAAGAGGTGGAAGAGATCAAGGATGAAGAACGGAAAAAAGACGCGATGTTCCACAGGCTCGCCGCGAATATGACGTCCGATGCGCATAGGGACCTCGAAGAATTCTCGAAGCTTTGCGCCGAAATCGCCGCGGACAACGAATGCGGAGGCTTTCTCTATGGCTTCCGTCTCGGCGCGCTTTTTATGACGGAGCTGTTTTTCGGGCAAAAACAGATCGTCAGTCGGAGTTGAGCGGCTTCGCAGCGAAGACAAAAGACGAAAGATAAAAGACAAAAGACAAAAGAACAAAGACTATAGACCAAAGACCGAAAGCCCAAGTCAGGGGCACTGACCGAAATTCAGATCTTCAGTCTATAGTCTATAGTCTTCAGTCTTCAGCGCAAAACGCGCCTCAGAACCCGATTTTCAGCGTAACGATATGATACGCGGGGATAACCGCCTTCACCGTGCCGCCGTCGACCTCGGGCGCGGGAAGACCCTGCGCCGGCCTGCCGAGCAGATCGACGAATCCGGCGGACTTCACGGGCTTCTCGAAGGTCAGTTCCGCTTCGCCGTCCTTCCCTGCGGGCGAGCCGATGCGGACCTCGAGCGTATCCGCGAACGACGCGACCGAGTAGACGACCGCGCGCTTTACGCCGCCCTGCCACAGCGCGCCGCTCGTGGGCAGCGTTCCCGCATGGCAGCCGACGCTCTGATAGACGAGCCTGCGGGCGAAGCTCACGGCGTTGTTCTCAAGCCGCTTCATGCAGCCGGGCATCACGCCGACGCCGAGGCGGAAATGATGGATCCCGCGCTCCGGGTACGGATCGGGCGAGAAGCTCGCGTTGATGAGCGTCGAAACGAGCGTGCCGTCCTCCCTGCCGCGGAAGCCGGATTTGCAGTCGGTAAAGATCGCCGCGCTCATTTCGTGGCTGCGCAGCGCCGCCGCGTAAGACAGCCCCTGCACATCCAGGTCCATCGGATCGCGCAACGCGTTCCCGCCGGGGACGTTGTAAAGATACTTCTCCGCCTGATAGGCGACGGGCAGCATATACGTCAGCACCGGGACGGTATCTCCCGTGATCTCGTGCCAGTCGACCTCGGCGTCGACCGTGACCTGCCGCGCGCCCTTTTCCAGATAGATCTCGGCGGTGACCGTCGAATCCAGCACGCGCGTTTTCAGCGTGAAGCCCGCGCGCAGCGCGCCGTCCGTATGCTCGACCACCTCAAGGGTATCGTTCACGGGGAATTCCTTAAGATACCTGCCGATGTTCCACGCGTCGGAGGTGCGCTTCTCGGTGTCGACGAGCACGAAGCCCGCCTTTTTGCCGGGGGCGACGAATTCCCCGCCGCTCTCAAGGTCTTTCAGGGAGACCATTGCGCCGTCCCGATAATCGAACTCGGCGCGGATGATCCCGTTGTCGAGCACGATGTTCTTCTCGGGCCGACGGTTCGTCGAAAGCTGATAATAGAAGGGATATTCCTCAAACTCCGCCTGCGACAGCACGAGGGTGCCGTACGCGAGGGCGGGCAGCTCCACATATACGAGAACGCGGACGAACTGATGATCCCAGTATTTTTGATAAGAACGATCCAGAAGCTGATATTCCAGCGCCCTGCCGTCCGCGTCGGCGAAGCGCATCAGACGCAGGTCGCCCTGCCAGTCCCATACCGTGATCTCGACGGGCTCGGTCTTCGGCTCAGTCGTCGGGTTGAACACGGTATAGGCGCGCACGAGACCGTTTCCGCGCTCGGGGCTGTTGTAAGAGGCGTGATCCGTGGCGTAAAAGCCCACGCCCGCGCCCTGGGACTGGGAATCCGCGGTGTTCGGGTCGAACGCGATGCCCGTCGTGTCGATTTTATCGCAGACCGCGCGCATCGCGTCGGTCATCTGCGTCTGCCCCAGCGCCAGCGCCTGCTGCAGCGCGCCGATCGCGTGCTCGCGGCTGTCCTGCACGCAGGAGCCGGTCAGGATATCGTGGAAGTCGCAGAACAGCAGCTCCCGACGCGCCTTCTCCTGCACCGAGGGATCGAATCTCTTTCCGGTCTTGATCGCGGCGAGAGAAGCGAGGTTTTCCGCATCGCCGAGGGTGTTCTCGCACTTGCGGACGTATTTTTTGATGCGGCTCTGCGTCGTCGCGCAGCCGGTCAGCACGAAATTCAGCTCGTGGTCGATCACAGGCAGCTTTTCACGCACGGATTCCGCGCGATGAAAGAATTCGCGCATCGTGCCGAAACGGAGCTTCGGGAAGATCGGCCAGCCCATCATCTCGATCGCGCGGTTCAGGTCGCGCCGGGTCGGTCCGCCGCCGTGGTCGCCCACGCCGTAGACGATCAGACCCGTCTTGAGCCCCGCGGTACGCTCCGCGACGCCGGGCATGCCGATGCCGATATGCGGCGTGATCGCGCTGTTGTACCAATACTGCTCGTGATACGCCAGCAGCTCCGCCCCGCTCGGCGCGCGCCAGCGGTAAAGCGACTGCTGCTCGTCGAGGCCGCGGCAGTGATACAGATATTTCACGCCGCCGTTCCCGTCGATCTCCGGGATGTGGCGGCTGTGGCCGAACGCGTCGGGCGAGAAGTCGATCTCGAGCGAATCGGGATCGATCCCCCACGTATCGCGCAGATAGGTCTTCGTATATTTGATGTGGCGCAGCAGGGATTCGGTGTCGGGCAGGTTCTTGTCCGGCTCGACCCACGCGGAGGCGGTGATCTCCCAGCGGCCCTCGGCGATGCGCTTTTTGATCTGCGGCATCAGCTCGGGAGCGAAATCCTCCACGATCTTATAGACCGACGCCTGCGACTGCGAGAAGCAGAAGTCGGGGTATTCCTCCATGAGATTGACCACCGTGCGGAAGGTCGAGAGCGTGATCGAGACCGTCTCGTGCCAGCCCCACATCCAGTTCATGTCGATGTGCGCGTGACCCGCGAGGATCAGCTCGTAGTCCTTCGCTTTTTCCGCGAGGGGCGAGAGGAGCTGTTCCGCCGCGGCGCAGTCGCTGGCG
>JAFRTA010000243.1 GCA_017427315.1 Clostridia bacterium | reverse complement strand
TTCAGGTATTCGACGCAGTCCTTCGTGAGGTATACCATCTCCACGCCGATGGCGTACAGCTCGGAATAGGTCCCGTGTTTGCTGCGGCGGAAGCGTTTCATCTGTTTGCCGAGGAAGCCCTGGGTCTTCACGCCGTACCGCTCGAACAGATAATGGATGACCGACGCGTCGAAGCAGGCGAATACGCAGTTGCCGAGCAGGTCGAACGCGCCGAGGGTGGCGAGGGTGCGGTCGATGTTGTCGATGCCGTAATCTTTGATTTCCACGTTCAGCAGAATGTCCCGGTGCGCGGTCATGAATTCGCAGAACTCCTCCAGCGTCGGGATCTTATAACCTTTTCCCGCGAATTCTCCGTCGCCGAAGCGCGCGCCGGCGTCGAATTCCTTCAGCTCGTCGAGCGTGAACTGGCGGATCACGCCGCTGCCGTCCGTCGTACGGTCGATCGTGCGGTCGTGGCAGAGCACGGGCACACCGTCCTTCGTCATGTTCACGTCGGTCTCGAGCGCGTCCGCGCCGAGCTCCAAAGCGTATTCGAAGCTTCCCAGCGTGTTCTCCGGCCGGAGCGCCTTTGCGCCCCGGTGACCTTCGACCAGACACCGGTCCGAATGGCGGAAGATATCATCCGCCCGGTCGCCCGTCAGAGCGATCTGTCTTTCGTAATCGTTTTTCCATTCGTACATTGTGCAGTCTCCTTGTCGTTTATTATTGGATTTTGACAGAATACGGAAGAGTTATAGCTTCAATCGGTTCAGAAAATACTCAAACGGCCGGTCGTCGGTCGGGATCGGTTTCACCGGGACAAAGCGGATATTTCCGTTTTCCGTTACCGTCCGACAGGAACGGTATTCCGGTTTTTCGGGAACGGTAACGCCGTTTTCTTCCCAAAGCGCGCCGCCGCGGCTGCCGGTAACGGGCATTTCGGCGAGCACGGTTTCAAGATACGCTTTCGCCGCGCGGAGCATATCAAGGTCGCGGTAATACGACGCGATGCTGCGGTGCCGCGGCGCGTATTCCGCCAGATGCGCGCCGATCTCGCCGAGCAGCTTTGCGCAGCCCTCCTTTTCGCGCAGGAAGCCCGCGCAGAGACTGATCTTTCGCGGGATATCGTCGTATGCGCTCGCTGCGTCCGCCGTGAACGAAGCGAGCGTTTCCCGCTCCGATTTCAGCGCGCGTTCGAGCGCGGCGGGGGAGGGACGTTCCCGTTTCCGCTCCGCAATGCGCTCCGCCGTGAGAAGACCGCCCGTCTGCGTGTCGTTCAGCGCGGAACCGCCGGGGCGGGCGAGCCCGAAATTGCCCGCCGCTTCGCCGATGACGAAAAGCCCCGGCAGATTTGTTTCTCCATGAACATCCGTCTCGACGCCGCCGTTGCAGTGCTGGGCGCAGACCGCGACCGGGAGATATTCCCTTGAAAGCTCCGTCCCGTTATCTTCGTAGATCGCCGCGGCTTTCGCGTTCAGCGCAAGAAGCCTGTCAAAAGGCGTTTTGCCCGTCACGCCGCGCCCGGCAAGATATTCCCGCGCCTCGTCCGAGAGCAGAGCCGGGTCGAAACCGGCGGGATCTTTTGTAAAATCGAGAAACACCCGCCGTCCCTGCGTGCGTTCCTCATGCACGGCAAGGTCGATTTTCGACGAGCCGTCACGCCGCGCGGCGGCGAAGGGCCACTGATAGCCCTTTAAGAAGATATTTGTGAACCGTTCGGCGGAATCGGGAAAAACATCGTTCAGAAATTCCCGCTCCGTCCCGTTTTCGCCGACGCTGACAAAACGGGGAATCACCTGCATAAAGCTGCCCGAGAGGTTCCAACGGAAGTCCGTGGAGGCGAGCCCGAACTGCCACTGCGAGAAATTGTTCAGCCGTACGCCCGCGTCGAGCAGAACGCCGGTCATGCCGTGCTGCGAGCGCGGATAGACCGAATCGGCAAAGATGCACGCGGGCGCCCCGGCGGCGGCGATCACGCAGGGCGCGGAAAACGCCTCGAGGTCATTCGTACCGGTATTCAGCGCGAGCGCGCCGCATACGCCGTCCCCGTCTGAGACAATCTTTATCACGTGCCGGCCGTCTAAGACCGGCGTTTTGTTTATATTCAGAACTTTGTCTTCCAGCCGCTCGGTCATCAGACGGCTCGTCAGCGGCCCGACCGAGGTCGCGCGGCGGGTGTCGTCGTGGTCCGTCCGGTATCCGGGAAAGCCGCCGACGGCGTTCTTCGGGAACGGCACGCCGTAATCGACCAGCCGCAGGAACGCGGGCAGACTGTACTGCGCCATGGCGTACGCCTTGTCCCCGTCGGTCCCGCCGCCGTCGAAAATACTCTGCGCCATCGCGCCGGGGCAGTCCGCGGCGAAGCCGTCCAGAGACAGCTTATAATAGGTCTGCTTGTCGCTGCCGGTGTTGCGGGAGGTGCCGCAGAGCCGCCCTTCGGTCAGAACGGCGATATTCTTCACGCCTTTCCGATACAGGCTGTCCGCCGCGCCGTAGCCCGCGGCCCCCGTGCCGATGACAAGCGCGTCATATTCGTAAAGCTTCATGGCGTTTCCTTCCTTTGCGAGTATAAATCCCGGGCGCCGAGTTCCAGGACCATAGAACCGACTACGGAGAAAAACGGTGCTGCATCATGGTTTTTTCAGGTTGCACAGGTTTTAAGTCCGTATCTCGGGCTTCGGGCCTTGGGACTCGAGTCTTCGTGCGACAGCCCGTGCTCACAGCGTCCTTACCGAAAAACCGCCGTCGCAGTCGAAAACGGTGCCGGTGCAGAAATCAAGACTGCCGTCCGCCGCAGCCGCGACGCACGCCGCCACGTCCTCCGGCCGTCCCATCCGCCTGATCGGGGTGAGCCCGCCGTCGATCATTTTAACGTATTTATCGTGCACGACGGCGGTCATATCCGTCTCGATGATGCCGGGACGGACCTCGAGCACGCTGATCCCGTATTCCGCAAGGCGCGCGGCGAAAAGCTTCGTCGACATGGAGATCCCCGCCTTGGAGATGCAGTATTCCCCGCGGCTGACCGAGGCGGTATAGGCGGACATCGAGGAGATATTCACGATACGGGCGGGCGCGCCCTTTTTCAGCAGCGGGACGCACGCCTGCGTCATGAAGAACGTGCCCTTGAGGTTGATATCGAGCACCTCGTCCATCTCGTCGGGCGTGAGCTCGAGGATATCCTTGCGCACGCGCGGCGCGACGCCCGCCGCGTTGACCAGAAGCTGCAGCGCGCCGAATTCGGTTTCGACGAACGAAACAAGCGTGCGGATCTCCTCCTGCTTAGAGATATCGCAGGGGTGAAAGAATACCCGGCCGGGATATTCCTTTTTCAGCGCGGCGATCGCCTCGCTCTCTTTTCGCGCGGCGGCGATCACGGTATAGTCTTTGTTCAATAACGCTTTGACGCAGGCAAAGCCGATGCCCCGGCTGCCGCCGGTGATGAGTGCGGTCATGATATTCCCTCTTTCTGACAGATTATCGTTTGGTGAATTCGAGGATCGATTCAAAGATCGGATATCGGGAATCGGGGATCGGGGATCGTGCCGCGTCCGCCGAACAAAAGCGTTATTTAAGCTTTTGTTTATTGATTAGAACATTCAGCATTTTTCCGATGTCTTTGCACAGTTGAAGAGCTGTTTGCGCATCTTCTTTTGAAAGATAATTCAGCATAATGCAAATATATATCTGTGTCTCGATTTCACTTTTCGATCCTCTTGATATTGTTAAATAGTGGATATACTCTGCTGTTGTATTTCTATCGTATCCTTCCGCAATATTGGACGGGATTGAAACTGCAGCTCTGCGCATTTGATCTCCGATTCCGTATCGTTCTTCTTTTGGGAGCAAATCGATCAGCGTGTATATTTCTTTCACCAGATTCATCTATTTCTTCCATACATCAAGATCCATATAACTGTTCATCAAGTTACCCTTTCCATTCACGATCCCCGATATCCGATCCCCGATATCCGAATGTGGTTTTCGTGGTATTATCTATTGACATATTCTTTATAGTACGGCAGATACACTTCGGAATCCCGCACGGGGCAGCCCGCGACGGTTCCCGCTCGCATGAGCTCGGAGCATTTGCCGCAGGCGAGGCAGACCTTTTTCGGCGAGAGCCCGCCCGTTTCGCGCCAGTCCCGATAGAACGCCGGGTAGGCGAAGGTCATCCTGCCGAAGCCCGCGAGGTCCGCAGCGCCAGCCTCGAGCGCATCGTTCGCCTCGTCGAGTGCGGACGCGCCGGGATAGGTCAGACCGCTCATGACGAATTTCAGCTCCGGCGCGGCGGCTTTCAGCTCTTTCGTCACGTCGTGAATCCGTTTCATGCTGACGCTTCCGTCTTCGGGACCGAATTTCCACGGACGGTTCACGTGCGGGATCAGATAGGGGTTGCCGATTGTGAGGTCGACAAGCTCGATCCCGCGGTTTTTCAATTCGTTCAGAATGATTTTCGTTTCGGCAAGGTCGATCTCGTTGGCTTCATTCACGCCGAAGCCGTAAGGGTAGGGGAACCCGTCGCAGCCGTTCAGGCGCGTCGTGACGAGAAGCCGGTCCCCGACCGCTTCTTTTGCTGCGTCGATGCAGTCGAAATACAGCCGCGTGCGGTTTTCGAGACTGCCGCCGTATTTGCCCGGGCGCTCTTTTGCGCTCAGGAACTCGTTCACCAGATAGCCGTGGCAGCACTTTACGTCCACGCCGTCAAAGCCCGCTTCTTCGGCGAGCAGGGCGGCGCGGGCGAATTTTTCCGGCAGCGAAGCGCAGTATTCGTCGTTTACGACGACGTAGGGCTGCTCCTCCTTGCCTTTTTCCCAAAGGGGGTTGCGGTAGGCGACCAGCGGCGCGGGAACGCCGTCCGGCTTTGAGAACCTGCCCGAATGGGTAAGCTGCGCCACGATCAGCGGCGCGAAACCGCAGGTCCCGACGGCTTTTTCCCGCACCTGATCGAGCAGCGCGCGGAATGCGCCGACGGTGCCCTCGTGCAGATACATCTGCCGCGGGTTCGCCCTGCCCTCCGAGACGACCGCGGTCGCCTCGAACCAGATAAGCCCCGCTCCGCCCTCGGCGAAGCGAAGATATCTGCGCTCCGTCAGCTCGTCCGGCGCACCCTCGCGCGTGCCGTCGCAGCCTTCCATGGGCTGAAAGACCACGCGGTTTCGAAGCGTCCTGCCGCCGACGGTCAGCGGCGTGTCGATCAGTTTCATCTTATCCCCGCCCTTTGATGGTTTCTTCTTTCATTGTATTCTTTTTTCTTTCTTTTTTCAATACGGACGGTGGAATTTCTTGACAAAAGAATCGTTATAAAGTATATTAAAATAGATAGATTATGCAAAATAATATGTTAATTCGAAAAGATAAGGAAGGTTTTTTATGAAGCGAACGGTCCGAAAGTCGATTGCCCTGCTGATCTCTGCGCTGCTGCTGGTCACGCTGGTCCCCATGAGCCCGGCGCTTGCGTCCCCGAACGTCACGACGACGATCTTTAATTTCATCAGTTCTCCGCCGACCTCGGGCAGAGGCACGGTCTCGAACGTCACGGCAAACGGATTTACGTTATCGGCAAATCTTGGCGTGAACGACGCGTATACCGATGAATTCGCCATGACGCAGGTCACCCCCGATACCACCTATGTGCTGCATGTGGATATCAGCGATCCGTCCGACACCGAAATTATCGTATTCTATTTGGAGAATAATTCGGGCGATCACTGGACGAATCACATCAAAGCCATGGACAGCACCGCGAATTCCGGCGATCTTATCTTCACGGTCCCACAGGGCATTCACTACGTGCGTTTCCGCGTGGACGTGAACACGATGGGAAATTCGCGCACGTTCTCAAATTTCAGACTGACGAAATTTCCCTCGCCGCACAATATGTTCCCCGACATTTCCTCGTGGAATCTTACCGGCAGCGGCAGACTGACGCAGAATAAAAAAGTCGCGGAGGGCTTTACGTGTACCGCGCCTTATACCGACAGCTATACGGGGGATACGCCCCTGGTCGCCGTCGCCCCGGGCGGGCATTATTGGCTGACCTGTGATATCGACAATCCGAGCGATACCGAGCTCATCGCGTTTTTCCACCGCACAAGTACCAGCGGATGGTACAGCCTGACGAGTACGAGCAACAACAAGTCTCTGTATATCGAAGTGCCGTCCGACGTGAACTATCTGACCTTCCGTGTAGATGTGAACACGCAGGGCAATACCCGTACGTTCTATAATTTCCGTCTTTATGACGATTATTGGAGATATATCAACCTTGACAATGATTTCTCCCTGCTGCAGTGGCAGTATGAAAAGGGACTGAATCCCGGCAACGCCTGCGAGATCCGCTACCGCGACCCGAATTATTTCACGACCTACGCGACCGGTAATGACAGCTATACGGATTATTCGCAGTACGTACCCGTCAGCCCGAATACACAATACACGGTCGCCTGCGACAACAACGGCGGCAGCGATACGGAGATGGTCGTATTCTATTACAGAAGCGACGGCAGCTCCTGCGATCCGTGGGTCGGCGGCGCCGTCGGAAATTCCCTGACGTTTACCACGCCCTCCGACTGCGCGTATATCCGTATCCGCGTCGACCGGAACACGGCGGGCAATACGACGACCTTCTCGAATTTCCGCATGTACCGCGCGGACGACTATATTTGCTGCAGCCCGAACTATTATCTCTCTTACAGAAACGCCTGGTCGTCTCTGCCGACGCCGACCCGTAACGGCTACAGCTTCGGCGGCTGGTACACCGAACGCGGCGGTCAGGGGTATAACATCACCTCGGTGAACCCGACCTCGCCGTATATCTCACTTTACGCGAAGTGGACGAAGCAGAATTATACCGCGACGCTGGACGCGAACGGCGGTTCCGTTTCTCCCGCGAGCGTCGGCTACGCGATCGACAGCACCGCGACCCTGCCGACGCCGGCCCGCGAGGGATATACCTTCCTCGGCTGGAAGCCCACGGCGGACAGCGGAAGCTGGTCCGCGTCGACGACTTATGCTGCCGGTACGTCGCTGAACGGCAAATACGGAGACGTCACCCTGAAAGCACAGTGGCAGATCAAGTCCTACGCCGTCACGTTTGTGAACGGGTATACGGGCGAAACGCTGAAGACCGAAACGGTGGATCACGGCTCGGCAGCGACGGCTCCGACGCCTGCGGCGTATATTACCGTCGACGGCGCAAAGCATATGAAATTCACCGGCTGGGACAAGGCGTTCAACAATATTACCGGCGCGATCACCGTGACCGCGCAGTATGCAGAGGAAGCCCACGACGCGTGGAGCGCTTACACGAACAACGGCGAGACCCACAGCCGTACCTGTGAACACTGCGGATACGTGGAGACCGAAGAGCACGGCTACGCCTTCGACTCCTTCGTCTGGAGCGCGGACGGTACGACCGCGCAGGCGAAGCTGGTCTGCGACAAGGACAACACGCATATCAAGCTTGTCGACGCGGGCATGAGCAGCGTCCACCACGACGCGACCTGCGAAGCGGACGAATATACCGTTTACACCGCGACCTACGGCGGGCAGAGTGAAGACAACACCGTCACGGTCGAAGACAGCGCGACCGGGCACGCCTACGCGCTGACCGGCTGGGAGTGGAACGAAGACCACACTTCCGCGACGGCGACCTTCACCTGCGGGAATCATTCCGAGCATATCGAGACCGTGACCGACGA
>JAFRTA010000242.1 GCA_017427315.1 Clostridia bacterium | reverse complement strand
TAGCTCATCCGGTAGAGCGCCACCTTGCCAAGGTGGAGGTAACGAGTTCGAGCCTCGTCATCCGCTCCAATGATCGACTGACCGCGCAATACGGTCAGTCGATTTTTTCGGAAAAGTAAATACGGCGCCATAGCCAAGCGGTAAGGCAGAGGTCTGCAAAACCTTTATCCCCGGTCCGATTCCGGGTGGCGCCTCCAGAAAAAAGCACTTGCAGCAGCAAGCGCTTTTTTTCATGATATCCGTTCCCGACGGAACGGATGATATATGCCTTCGGCAAATGATATACCCTTTGATTTATTGTCCGGTCTCCCTCATCGCGCTCATTCTCCGGCAGGCTTCCCGGTGCCCGTCCGATTCCTCATAGAATCCCGCCGTTTCCGGGCAGAGGAAATAGACGCAGCAGGCGCAGAATTCGATCCCTTTCTCCCGGCAGCACTTGACCGGCATGCAGATATCGTCCTCCGTCCACGCGGTTGCCCTGCAGGACGGGCATTTTTTGTTTGTGTAATCCTTGCAGGCGCCGCAGTACGCGATCAGATCGTTCATACCGGGATCCGCACCAGCGTTTCTCCCAGCGGGGTATAGGCGCCGTAGTAAAGCGCGCCGTCGAAGCAGCCGACCGCGCCCCAGAGGGAGCAGCCGTCGTATTCCTCCGGGAACAGCTTCTTCGGTGTGGTGAAGCTGCACCTGCCGAGCAGCGGGCCGGGGATTTTGCGGACCGTGCAGATAAGCTTGGAGACGGAGCCTGCGTCCCCCTTTTCCGCTTTGTCCTCGTCGGTCTGGAACGTGACCGCCAGCCTGCCGTCGGGCAGCTCGCACACGCCCGGCGCGGCGGCTTTTGAATTCTTTTCGGCGGGGATATATATGTCCTTCGGCTCGCTCCAGCGCACGCCGTCCTTTGAGTACAGCATCTGAATGACGAACGGATATCCCGCGTCCCGGTATTTCGTGCTCTCGATCACGCAGACGTAACCGCCGTCGGAAAGCGCCGTCCAGACCGGCATCCCGTCCCGGGAATCGTGCTTCTGCCCGTCCGAAACGACCGTTCTGTCCGTCCATTCGTTCCCGTCCCACGTGAGGCTTTCGATATTCTGTCTGTCGGTGACGGCGGTGCCGTCGTTGGCGTAAAAGCAGACGAGCTTTCCGTTCATCTCGCCGAGACAGGGCTCCCATACGCCGTTGAAATTGTGCGCGGGTTCGAGGTTTTCGGTGATGATGGAGTGGAACCGCCAGCTTCTGCCGCCGTCCCCGCTGACGTGGACGCGCAGCGAGGTGTAGTAGCCGTCGGGGGTGTCGCCGATGGCGCGGTATGCGAGGTACAGCGCGCCGCCGGACTCGCAGAACCAGTAGTTCGCGAGGCTCCGCCCGTCGTTCGGGACTGCGATCTGCTCATACTGCCAGGTCTCGCCCCCGTCAACGCTGACGCGGGTGCGTATCCCCTCCGCCGCGCCGCAGGCGACGACCTGCGTTCCGTCGCCGAGCCGGATAAACCGCGCCGCGCCGGGGATCACCGTTCCCTGCGCGGGCTCGACCGGCGATTTGTCCGTCAGGTCGTTCAGCCGGTTGGACGCCGCGCCGGGCAGCCAGCTCAGCAGCAGTGAAAGTATCAGAAAAAGGGTCGCGATCTTTTCCATATGAAGTTCCTCCGCATTGTCTTTTCTTCAGAATAACATA
The DNA here is from genome assembly GCA_017427315.1 of Clostridia bacterium. Taxonomy (GTDB): domain Bacteria; phylum Bacillota; class Clostridia; order Oscillospirales; family Acutalibacteraceae; genus RGIG2774. The sequence goes on along the minus strand of JAFRTA010000242.1, from coordinate 5,660 downwards.
TTTCAAAAAAACAAGCAATCAGAATTGCTCTGTCGCCTTCCCCGGTCAAAGCAATCGGTTCTTATCCATGCAGGGACGAAGGGCGGAAAACAGTCAAAAAGAGCCGTCCGAAGGCGGTTTGGGATCGACGCTCCTTGCCCCATCCGACAGATCGATCCAGTATCTTTCCAAATACCGGTCGCGTTCCGGTTCATATACGGTCGATTCATACCGGCCGCCGTTGTTCAAAATCACTTTTCGGCTTCCTTCGTTTCCCTGTATGCAGCAGATCAGGACTTGATCGATCCCGAGTTCCCGGCACTTCGGCAGTACGGAGCGCAGCATTTGTGTGGCGTACCCCTTTCTGCGCTCGCTCGGGCAGACAGAATAGCCGATATGGCCGCCGTACCGTTCGAGAAAGGCGTTGAAACGGTGCCGGACCTGAATGACTCCCATGATCTTTCCGTCGGTTTCCCGGACGTAGACGTACTGCGTCGTCGGGACAAAATCGGCAGGCGTTGTTTCGGCGCGTTTGAATAATTGCACCTGCTCCAGCCAGTCCTGCGTTTTGTCAAATCTCCGAAGCGAGCCGCAGCCGTCCATTGAACCGCCGTACTCCAAAAACTCTTGTCTGTATGCTTGGATCTGTCTGTCATATTCCATGGTAGGTTCGATCAGTTTCATCCGGGCGTCCCTCCTCAAAAGCTTCGATTTGTTTTATTTCTTGCCGTTTTGCCGGATAACGCATGTTCCTATGCCGCAAAATGATTCGCTGTTCGCATCGACGTCTGCGCCTTATTTCACCAAACAAAAAAACGCCTTCCGGCGTTTTTTTGTTTGGCGCAGAAGGGGAGACTCGAACTCCCGCGCCGCTTTTTACACGGCCTACGCCCTTAGCAGGGGCGCCTCGTCACCAACTTGAGTACTTCTGCAGGTAACTTATATATAAAAAAATATTCGATTGTTTCGGTGGCGGAGAGAGTGGGATTCGAACCCACGGTACCGGTAAGGTACGACGGTTTTCAAGACCGTTCCGTTATGACCGCTTCGGTATCTCTCCGTATCGGCTTTGTTAGTATATCATACGCATTCCGGTTTGTCAAGCGAAAATCCGGGAGAAAATTGTCCCGCCGCAAAAAATACGGCGGGACAGATGAAATTGTTGAGATCCTGCGGCGAAACCGCGCTTATCCGAACTTCGGCAGGCCGATCTCCTCGAGCTGCGCGATGCGGTCGGCGAACAGGATCGTCAGGAACCGGATAAACTTTTTGAAGAAATCAACGAGCTTTCGCAGGATGCCGAGGACCACGCCGTCTTCGCTTGTGTTTGCGTAACCGGGCAGCGTGACGTCGTTATCCGCGGGGGCCTTGTCGACGCTCACGCCCTCGAGCGCCGCGTCGAGCAGAAGGTCGGTCACGGCGCCGACCGGATCGGTGTCGCCGAGAACTCCGCCGAGCTCCGAAAGGCCGGAGACGCCGGAAAGCCCCTTCAGTCCGACGGCGGAGAAAAAGCCCGAGGTCAGCTCGTTTCTGACCGATTCGGTCTCGCCGGCTGCTTCTCCGGCGAAGATCGACATCATAGCGCCGATCAGCAGACGGACTTCCACGCTGTTTTTGTCATAATGCTCGTCGCCCTCGGCGTGCGCGGCGATAAACACGGTGATCAGGTCGTTGACCGTCGGATAGCCGCTTGCGGGCAGCTCGATATCGGCGGCTTTCGCCATCGATTCGATTGTGTCGCCCTCGCCGTAGATCGGCTTGTCGAAATCGGCAAGCACGGCGGGCACGAGCCGTTCGACGGCTTTCGCCGCGTCGGAATCCGCGTCAAGCTTCAGAAGAGAGACGATTTTCTGCGCCGTGAGGAAGGATGCGACGTACCCCGGGACGGCGTCGCGCATCGCGCCGGCTGCGTAGGTGTTCAGGTCCGCGTTCATGATCGCGGTCTGCTCGGGCAGGTAGCCGTCGGGCGCGCCGGAGAGATCCGCTCTGTTGATGATGTGGCGTTTGAGCTCGATCGCCTCGTCGGTAAAGGTCGCCTCGCGGTAGGCGAGGGGATAACAAATCAGGGATGTGGTCTCAATGTCGTAAACGTTGGTCTTGCCTTCGTAGACCGCCACGTCGATGGCGAGGAAAAGGCCGGTGAATACCGCGCGGATGCCCCATTCGGAGAATTTTCTGCACACGTCGGCGCTGTTTTTGAGCACGAACGCCTCAAAGAGGCGGCCTTCCATCGTGAAGTGGTCCATCAGATTGTGGTGCATCATGGCAACGAGCTTTTTGCCGTCGTCCTTCGCGGATTTGACCTGCGTCTCGATCCAGGAAAGCAGCTTGTCGGAGAGTTTTCCGTGCCCGGCGGCGCCGTATTCGACGGAGTCGATCGCCAGCAGGCGGTAGCCGTTTTTCAGCTCCGCGACGTAAGAGCAGGAATCCTCGTCAACGGCGATCGCCTCGTCATAGCCGAACTGATGGTAAAGCCCTTTGAACGTGTTTGCGTCGATATCGGATTTCGACGCCTGCCCCTGCGTCACCACGTCGTGGTTGCCGTTGATGACGAAGAGCTGCTTGCCGGTTTCATCCTCGAACGAAGCGAACATGGCGGCGACCGCCTGCCCGTCAAGGAAGCTGTGTTTGTCGGTGATGTCGCCGGAGATGAAGACGTAGTCTGCATCGGATTCCGCAGCTTCTTTCAGAAACTGCCGCAGGATCTGTGGGCTGACCGCGTCGAGCTTGCCCAGCGAGCCGTGGGGATGATAAAGATTCCCGTCCGGCGTAACGGAATCGACCTTTTGGTAATGCGTGTCCGTGGCGACGTAGGCCTTGAAGCCCTCGTCCGCCGCGCCTGCGCAGAGGCCGAACGCGCTCAGCGTCAGAACCGCCGTCAAAAGAACGCAAATGATTTTCTTCATGGAAACCGCTCCTTTTTTATAGTTTTACACAGTATTATTTTAGAACGAATGAGAGAATTTGTCAAGAAGAGAAATTCCGGCTTGTCGGGCCGTTCGCGCTCCGGCTGACCGGAATCGATTTTCCGAATCAAAAACAATTTTTCTCTGTTTGATTGGATTTATATAAATCCGAATTAAATTATACAGGCGCGCGCTGCTTATTTTTATCCGTTTTATATTGAAAAACACATTCGCGTTGTGTTATACTATTTCAATAATACCCGTTTCGTCGGGAACTGCGAAAGGACAGAGATAAACAAAGATGAAAGAATTGATGCTCGGCAACAAAGCCGTTGCCAGAGGCTTATACGAGGCCGGCTGCCTCTTTATTTCAAGTTATCCCGGCACGCCCAGCACCGAAGTTACCGAGGAGGCAGCGAAATACCCCGAGATCTACTGCGAATGGGCGCCGAACGAGAAGGTCGCCATGGAAGCGGCGTTCGGCGCGTGCCTTGCGGGGCAGCGCGCGTTCTGCGGCATGAAGCACGTCGGCCTGAACGTGGCGGCGGACCCGCTTTACACCATGTCGTATACCGGCGTCAACGCGGGACTCGTGATCGTCGTCGCCGACGACGCGGGCATGCATTCCTCGCAGAACGAACAGGACAGCCGCCATCACGCGATTGCGGCGAAGGTCCCGATGCTCGAGCCCGCGGATTCCGCAGAGGCGATCGAATACACGAAGCTCGCGTATGAGATTTCGGAGAAATACGACACCCCCGTTATTATCAAGATGTGCACCCGCGTCTCACATTCGCAATCCGTCGTGGAATGCGGGGAGCGCGCCGTCGTGACGAAGCCCTATGAAAAGAACATCGCGAAATACGTGATGATGCCCGGCAACGCGAAAAAGCGCCACCCGTTCGTGGAGGAGCGCACCGCGAAGCTGGTCGAATTCGCCGAGACGAATCCCGTGAACCGTATCGAATGGGGCGACCGGAAAATCGGCGTGATCACTTCGTCCACTTCTTATCAGTATACGAAAGAGGTCTTCGGAGACGGCTGCTCCGTTCTCAAGCTCGGTATGGTGAACCCCCTTCCCGTGAAGCTCATCAAGGAGTTCGCCGCCCACGTGGAAAAGCTGGTCGTGATAGAGGAGCTCGACCCCGTTATCGAGAACCACTGCAAAGCGCTCGGGCTCGACGTGACCGGCAAGGACGCGCTGCCGATGGTCGACGAGTTCTCCCAGAGCCTGATCGCGAAAACGTTCCTCGGCAAAACGCCCGAAAGCGCTGCGCTCGACTGCCCGATCCCGCCGCGCCCGCCCGTGATGTGCGCGGGCTGCCCGCACCGCGGCCTGTTCTATACGCTCGCGAAGAACAAATGCACCGTCCTCGGCGACATCGGCTGCTATACCCTCGGCGCGGTCGCGCCGCTGAGCGCGATGGAAATGACGCTTTGTATGGGCGCTTCCGTTTCGGCGCTGCACGGCTTCAACAAGGCCGGCGGCAGGGACGCCGAAAAGAAGACCGTGGCGGTCATCGGCGACTCGACCTTTATGCATTCCGGCATGACGGGGCTTGCGAATATCGCGTATAATCAGACAAATTCCACCGTTATCATTCTCGATAATTCCATCACCGGCATGACCGGCCACCAGCAGAACCCGACCACGGGCTTCAACCTGCGGGGCGACCCCGCCGGCAAGATCGACCTCGAGGCGCTCTGCCATGCCATGGGATTCGAGCGCGTGCGCGTCGTGGATCCCTACGATCTCAAACAGTGCGACGCCGTGATCAAAGAGGAGCTTGCCGCCGAGGCGCCGTCGGTCATCATCAGCCGCCGTCCCTGCGCGCTGCTCAAATACGTGAAGCACAAGGCGCCGGTGCGGGTGAATGCCGATAAATGCCGCGGCTGCAAGAGCTGCATGCGCATCGGCTGCCCGGCGATCTCGATGAAGAACGGCAATGCCGTGATCGACAACACGCTCTGCGTCGGCTGCGGCGTTTGCACGCAGTTCTGCGCGTTCGGCGCGTTTGAAGCGTAATGGGGGGAGAAAAGATGGAAACGAAAAACATCATGATCGTCGGCGTCGGCGGGCAGGGAAGCCTGCTCGCAAGCAAGCTTCTGGGGCATCTTCTGCTCTCGCAGGGGTACGACGTCAAGGTCTCCGAGGTCCATGGCATGTCCCAGCGCGGCGGCAGCGTCGTGACCTACGTCCGTTACGGCGACAAGGTTTATTCTCCGGTGATTGACAAAGGCGAGGCGGACTATATCGTCTCGTTCGAGCTTCTGGAGACGGCGCGGTGGCTGCCGTATCTCAAAAAAGGCGGCGTTATCGTCACCAATACCCAGAGGATCGACCCCATGCCCGTCATCACCGGCGCGGCGGAGTATCCCGAAGGGCTCGTCGATAAAATGAGAGCCGCCGGCGCGGAGGTCGACGCGCTCGACTGCCTCGCCCTCGCCGAGCAGGCGGGCTCCGCGAAAGCGGTCAATATCGTGCTGCTGGGCAGGCTGTCGCATTATTTCGACGCGCCCGAGGAAGCCTGGCAGGCGTCCCTCGGGGCGATCGTCCCGCCGAAATTCCTTGAAATGAATAAAAAAGCCTTCGCGCTGGGCCAGAACGCGGAGAACTGAAAACAAAAAAAGATATAAGGCAACACCGCACAATTCGGGCGTGCGGATTGCGCAGTAGATTTTTTCGTCAGATTGTACAGAGTCTCCGCAGGCAACCTGACGGTTGTCAAGGAGAATCTGTGCAAGATGACGGAACAAAGATCAAGCAAGACGCGC
>JAFRTA010000241.1 GCA_017427315.1 Clostridia bacterium | reverse complement strand
TCTTTGGTCTTTCGTCTTTGGTCTTCAGTCTATGGTCTTTCATTTTTAAGTATTTCGGTTTCACAGAAACTGCGTGAACTCCGAACTGATTTTCAGGCCGGTTGAATATAATTCGTCGTGATAAAATACACGCCTTTCGAATACAGCCGGTCGAGCATACGGATATTGTCGACCGTCCACGCGGCGACCATAAGACCGCTGTCGAGGATATCGTCGATGTAGCGGTGATTGAGAAAATGGTTTGCGTTGAAGCTGACGCCCGTCAGCCCCGCGTCGGAGCACGAAAGGATCTGCTCGGTCGTCACCTTGGAGGACAAAAGCCAAAGGGACGCGTCGGGCAGATATTTTTTCATCTCCTGCAGCGCGTTCATTTCAAAGGAAATAATCTGAAATTCGCCGGGAATCAGCTCGGTAATCAGGTCGGCGAGCTGCTTGTATTTTTCGCTTGGCGCGCCGCCCGTTTTGATCTCGACGATCGGACAAAGCCCGTTTGCCGCGGCTGCTTCGAGCATTTCGCGCGCGGTCGGGATTTTTTCGTTTTCATATTGTATCACGTTGTTTCCCGCGTCGATGGTAAGTTTTTCGATCTGCGCCGACGTCATCTCCGAAATCAGGCCTTCGCCGTCGGTCATGCGGGAAACGTCGTCGTCGTGCATCGCAAACCACTCACCGTCCGCCGAAAGACGCAGGTCGAATTCGACGCCGAAATAATCCGCGACGCCCGCCGCGTTGACGGCGGCGACGGTGTTTTCAGGCGCGACGCCCGAGAAGCCGCGGTGCGCGATCAGCTTGACCGGCATCACGTAGCGGTTTTCTTTTTTCGACGCGGCGACGCTCAGCACGTGCGTCGCCGGCGCGTAGCTCCTGCGAATCGCAAGCACGGCGAACACGCCGGCGGCGGCAAGCGCCAGCACGACGACCGGAATCAGGAGCAGTTTTACCGTCTTTCTCATTTTTCCTTCCCTCTTCTTTGATTCAAAGCCTGTTATATCCGCGTTTAAAACGACTGCAGTTTTGCCGCGACGCGCAGGATCAGACGCGCGTCGGAGGAATTGATCCGCGTATCGGCGTTGACGTCGGCGGCTTTTTGCTGCGTCTCGTCCAGCGTTTCCAGCTTCGCGGAGACGCGCAGAACGAGCCGCGCGTCGGTGGAATTGACTTTTCCGTCGCCGTTCACGTCGCCCAACAGGTATTCCGGCTCCGGATGGATGGGCACGAGATCGGCAGGCTCTTCGTCGGCCACGGCGAACGTGAGGTTTTCGGTCAGCGCTTCGTTGCGTCTGCCGATTTCCACGTTCTCCCACGCGTCGCGCGAGCCGGCATATTCGGCGCGGTCAAACGACGCGCCCCAAAAGCTTCCCTCGCCGATCGAGACGAGCGAGACAGGCAGAGTGAGCTTCGCGATATTCCTCACGCCGGAAAACGCGCCGTCCGCGATATACTGCAGATTCGCCGGCAGCGCGTACGCTGCGTCGGCCCGGCCGCCCGGATAAACGACGAGCGTCAGTTTGTCTCCGGTGAGCAGCACGCCGTCCTTATCCTTATAATACATGCTTCTTGCCGTGACTGCGGTCAGGTTCCCGCTGCCGTAAAACGCGTCCGGGCGCACCGTGCGCACATTGCTCGGCAGCTCGAAGACCGTTTTCTCCGACGCAGGGGGATAGGCGATCAGCTCGGTTTTTTCGAAATCGTAAAGCGCGCCGACGGAATCCGCCTTAAAGCTCGTGTTTTGCGGGTCGACCGCGTACTTTTCAACGCCGAGCGCGCCGGTCAGCGCGTGTTCGGCGATCGCGTTCACGTCGGCGGGAATTGTGAACTCCGTTTTTCCGCAAGCGGCGGGCAGACACACGAGCGTCACGCGCAGATTGCCCGTATAGTCGGCGTAAGAGGTATACAGCGCGCCGTCTCTGACGCGGCAGTTTTTCCCGTCCGGCATGACGATCTCTTCAAGCGCGCTGCAGCCGAAAAACGCGTCGGCGCCGATATCGAAAATCGATGCGGGCAGCGTCACCTTCCGAAGCGTCGGGTTATAGGCGAACGCGCACGGGTCAATCATCTCCGTCGTTGCGGCCGCGGTGTACTCCGCTTCGCCCGTTCCGGGCGCGCACAGAATCAGCTCACGGCGGTTCGCCGTATAGAGCGCCGCGCCGTCGTCGTCCGTATAGTGCAGATTCTGCGGTGAAACGGATATCCGCTCAAGGGAAACACAGCCGTCAAACGCTTTTGCGCCGAGACTTTTCAGCGCGGCGGGCAGCTCGACGGAACGCAGCGACGAACAATCCGCGAAGGCGTATTCGCCCAGCGTTTCGAGCCCCGCGGGAAGCGTCGCCGTTTCCAGTGCGCGGCAGCCGCGGAAAGCGTATTCGCCGATTGAGGTCACGCAGGCGGGTATTTCCGCCTTTTGGAGCGAGGAACAGTTTTCAAACAGCCCGACGCCGATATAGCTCACGCTGCCGAACGACACGGACGCGAGCGAGGAGCACCCGGAGAAAACTCTGTCGCCGAGATAGTCGATCGCATCCGGCAAAGCAATCGCGGAAAGCGTCGCGCAGCCGGAAAACGCGCCGCTGCCGAGCGTCGTCAGCCCTTTCGGGAGAAGAACGCCGTCGAGAGAACGGCAGCCGGAAAACGCGTGCGAACCGATTGAAAGAAGCGTATCGGGCAGCGTCGCCCTTTTCAGCCATTCACAGCCGGAAAACGCGTTCGCGCCGATTGAGACGACCCCCGCGGGGAGCGTTATCGCCTTCAGCTCTTTCAGCCCCGCAAAAGCGCCGACGCCGATTGCGGTCAGTTTTTTCCCTTCGAGCTCGGCGGGCAGTTTCAGCTCGGAACGGTCGGTCAGAACGCCGTCGAGCGTCAACGTGCCGTCGGCGTTCGGC
>JAFRTA010000240.1 GCA_017427315.1 Clostridia bacterium | reverse complement strand
TCCGCCGCCGACGCCGTCGTCCATTCCAGCAGTTTTTTTTTCGAAATCAGCATGCGGAAGAGAGCGCGCGCGACTGCGTCTGCCGCGTTCACGCCCTCCGCGCCGACCCGGCAAACCGACAGGAACGCGCGGCGCAGCGAGAAAGCCGCCCGTCCGGCGGCCTCTCCCGGCGACTGCCCCTTCGCCGCTCGGAAAAAACCGGAAACGAGCGCCGCCGCAGCACGCAGAAGATCCGGGAACGCGACGCAGAAAACGAGAACGGCCGCCGAAACCGCGCCTGCGCGTCCGGGCAGGAAAACCGAAAGCAGAAAACCGAGCAATACCGCGGCCGGGAACAGCGCGCGACGCACGTTATCAAGCAGCGCGTACGCGGCGAGGCGGTCGGTCCTCCCGTTCTTACGCAGCCGGTTTTTTCCGAAAACAAAAATCAGATTCTGAACGTCGCCGCGAATCCAACGGTGCGCGCGGCGCAGATACGATTCCTCGGTGCGGGGGAACGCGTCCGTCAGAACCGTGTCCGTCAACGTTTTCACCCGAAGAACGAATCCCTCGGCGATATCGTGGCTGAGCACGCGCTCCGCAGGGAAACGCCCGCGCAGAAGCGCGTCGTAAACGCGGACGTCGGCAAGCCCCTTCCCGCAGAAAACGCCGCGGCCGAACAAATCGCCGTAAAAGTCGCCGAACGGGCCGTGATAGGCGGGAACGCCGCCGAATCCGCACCGGTCGCGCGCAAACACGCTCTCAGACGCCGCTTCGACCGAAGGGGCGCAGGGAAATGCGAACATCGCGTAACCGCGCCGGACGCGCCGGTCCTTTTCATCGAGGAACGGACGGTTCAGCGGATGCTCCGCGGCGGCGACGGCGGGAAGCAGCGCGCCGAACGGGAAATGCGTATCCTCGTCGAGCAGCAGAAGATACGCGCATTGCCGAAGGCTCTCTTTTGCACCGTACAGAAGCAGGAATTCATCTGTTCCGCAGGTGATGAATTCCGTCAGCGCAAGAATCGCGCCGCGCTTGCGCTCTCTGCCGATGAAGCCGTTCTGCGTCGGACTGAATTTTCTGCCGCGCACCGCAAGCACGAACCGCCCGCCGACGTCCCCGAGCCGGTCAATCAGCGACCGATACGATTCAATCAGCGCCGCGTCTTCTTTTTCACGGGCTTTTTCCGCAGGCGGCAGATCGCCCAGCAGCACGACGGTCGGGTCGCAGTCCCGCTGGGAGAGATACAGCGTCGTGAAACGCCGTTCCAGCGCGCCGATATCCTCCCGCCGCGACAAAACGGCGCAGACGGCAATCGCAGTTCTCCGTCTGCAGGCGGGAAGCCTGTCCGGGTCCATTCGCGCGGTAAACGAGGGCCGGACCCGCATGGACGCGGCGGAACGCATCAGCGTCCCGAACACCTCCGTCAACGGCAGCGCGCAAAGCAGCGCCGCCGGGGCGCAGCCCGTAAAAACGCCGATCACAGCGGCGCAGAGCAGCGAAATAAGGTACCCTGCCGCAATCAGCGCTTTACCCGTCCGCACGTGCGCGCGGTCAAGCCCGAGATAAAAACC
>JAFRTA010000239.1 GCA_017427315.1 Clostridia bacterium | reverse complement strand
TTTTCCGCCTCGGCAAGCGCGACCCAGAGTTTTCTCCACGTCGAAAACTTCATGTCTGCGGAGAACAGATACTGCATCTCCCCGGAGGCGTACCGCGTCGAAAGCGGCGAAACATAACCGTCGGTCACGATATTCTCCCCCTTATATTCACATTTATTATTTATAATAACAAATATTTTTTATAAAATCAAGTTATATTTTATATTTTATATTAAATATTTATCATAAAATTCGGGGTTCGGGCGAAATGGGGGTGGAAATATGCGGAACGCTGTGTTATACTGTAAATAAACTTCAGAAGACGGAGGGATCTTATGCCCGTGATCATCGACGGCAGGGCGGTATCCGCCGCCGTGCGGGACGAAATCAAACAGGACGCGGCGCGCATCGCGTCGGCGTGGCGCGCGCCGTCTCTCGCCGTAATTATCGTCGGCGAGGACCCCGCGTCGCAGGTCTATGTGCGCAACAAGCACAAAGCGTGCGCCGAGTGCGGCATCACCTCCTTTCAATACGAATTGCCCGCCGATACGACGCAGAGAGAACTGCTTTCGCTGATCTGGAAGCTCAACGCGGACATGGACGTGGACGGCATTCTCTGCCAGCTCCCGCTGCCGAAGCATCTGGACGAGCAGGCGGTGATCGACGCGATCCGCCCCGATAAGGACGTGGACGCGTTCCACCCCGAGAATACCGGCAGGATCATGACCGGGGATTACGCGTTCCTGCCCTGCACGCCCGCGGGCATCATGGAGCTTTTACGCCGCTATGAGATCGGTGTGGAGGGCAAGCGCGTCGTCATCATCGGCAGGAGCAATATCGTCGGCAAGCCGATGGCGATGCTTGCGATCAACGCGCGCGCGACCGTGACGGTCTGCAATAAGGCGACGCCGGATCTGCCGTCCGTGACAAGGCAGGCGGATATCCTGGTTTCCGCGGTCGGCAAGCCAGGGATCGTGACCGCCGGCATGGTGCGCGAAGGCGCCGTTGTGATCGATGTGGGCGTCAACCGCCTGCCGGACGGGAAGCTCTGCGGCGATGTGATCTTCGACGAGGTCGCGCCGAAAACGTCGTTTATAACGCCCGTGCCCGGCGGCGTGGGGCCGATGACTATTACGATGCTGCTCAAAAACACCGTGACCGCCGCGCGGGGACATATGGAAAAGGGGAATATCAGATGAAAATCGGAATCGTGATCGCGGACGAATACGAATACATCCCGTTCAGGAATTACGCTCTGACGAAAAACTGCGCCGAAGCGCCCTTCCACGGGCGCGAGAGCCTGACCTATACCGACGGTGAGAAGACCGTGACCGCGGTGCAGTGCGGCATCGGCAAGGTCAACGCGGCGACCGCCGCGGCGTTCCTGATCGCCGAAGGGTGCGAGGTGATCCTGAGCGCGGGGCTCTCCGGCGCCGTGAGCGGGCTTCGCCGCGGGGATATGATCGCCGCGGAGTCTTATGTGGAGTGCGACTTCGACCTGACCCCCATCGGCAGGCCGCTCGGCGCGAAGCCGGGGCAGGAATACGTTTACCGTTCGGACGAAAAGCTGCTCGCCGCGGCGATGAAGCTCGACGGCATGAAAAAAGCCCCCGTCGGCACCGGGGACCTGTTTTTGACGGATAAGGAGAAATGCGCGCTTTACCGCGATACGTTCGGCGTCAAAGCGTTCGATATGGAGACCGCCGCGGTCGCCTCGGTGTGTTATTTCGACGGGATCCCGTTCCTCGCGGTCCGCAAGATCAGCGACGACGCGGACGACTCCGCGAACGCGGATTACAACGAGATGAACGACCGGAAGGAAGCCGACCTGACCGGGGCGCTCGCGCGGATCATAGCCGCTTTGTAAAACGCGGCTATGATCAATGAATAATGGATAATGGACAATGATCGATTTCGGAAAAGCGCTGACGCGCCTTTTTAATTAAGGCAACACCGCACAATTCGGGCGTGCGGATTGCGCAGTAGATTTTTTCGTCAGATTGTACAGAGGCTCCGCAGGCAACCTGACGGTTGTCAAGGAGAATCTGTGCAAGATGACGGAACAAAGATCAAGCAAGACGCGC
>JAFRTA010000032.1 GCA_017427315.1 Clostridia bacterium | reverse complement strand
GGTTATGCTTGATCGGAGCAGCAGTTGAATGACGGAAAAAGGAAGAGAAATATGATTTTTGCAGGGATCCTTGCGGGCGGGACCGGCTCCCGGATGGAGAACGCCGTCCAGCCCAAGCAGTTTATCGAAGTCTCCGGCGTGCCGATCCTGATCCGCACGCTGCGCACGTTCCTTTCGGTGGACGCGATCGACAAGATCGTGATGAGCATGAACACCGACTGGGAATATAAGTATCACGAGCTGTTCGACGCGTTCGGGATCGACCGGGAAAAGGTGATCCTGGTGCCGGGCGGCGATTCGCGCTTTACATCCATGATCAATGTGGTCAAAGGCGCGAAAGCCGCTGACGACGGTAACGATTCCCTCATCATCACCCACGACTGCGCGCGGCTGTTCGTATCAAAGGAGATCATCGAGGAAAACATCGCCGCGATGAAGGAGTTCTCGGTCGTTACGACCTCGCTGCCCGTGATCGATACGGTGCTCTCGTCCGACGACGGCAGGTGCACCACCTCCGTGCCCGACCGCAGCAAGCTCTTCAACGACCAGGGGCCTCAGACGTTCTATATCGACACGTTCCTTGATTACGTATCGCAGCTTCCCGAAGAGCGGCTTCCCGAGTTCATCGAGGCGGGCAAGCTTTATCTTGAACACGGCGAGAAGATCGGCATCATCAAGGGCAACCGTTACAACTTCAAGGTGACGAACGACTTCGATCTGAAATACGCGGAATTTCTGCTGCGGGAGGGTTATGTAAAATGAAAGTGATCTTTGTGGGCGACGCGTACATCACGACCGAAATGATGCAGGCCGCAGCGAAACAGAAGCTGAGCGAAACGGATACCGCCGAATTCTTTTTCTTCGGCGAGAAGAATCGCGGCGATATGCGCGACACGGTCAAAATGATCGAGGCGCACCGGCGCGAGGAGATCGCCGTGCCGGAGGGCCTTATGGAAGCCGTCGCAGACGCGGAGCTGCTGGTGGTTCACCTCTGCCCCGTCAACGCAGATCTCCTGATGAAGGCGAAAAAGCTCAAGGCGGTTCTTTCCTGCCGCGGCGGCACGGAGAACATCGATCTTGCCTTCGCAGCGGAAAAAGGGATCGTCGTCACCTGCAACCCGGCGCACAACGCCAACGCGGTCGCGGAATACACCATCGGCCTGATGCTCTGCGAGACCCGCAACATCGCCCGCGCCGACGCGGCGCTCAAGAGCGGGACGTGGCGCGAAAAATACCCGAACACCGCGACCACGATCCGAGAGATCTCCGATATGACCGTGGGCATCATCGGCTTCGGCTCCGTGGGCAGACTCGTGGCGGAAAAGCTGGAATCCTTCAAATGCCGCGTGCTGGTTTACGATCCGTATATCGACGAGAGCGCGTTCGATATCCTCAATCAGGAATTCGTCGGCATGGACGAGCTTCTGGAGCAGTCGGATATCATCACCGTGCACGCCCGCGCCAGCTCCTATCTTCTCGACTTCGAGCAGTTCGCGAAGATGAAGCCCACCGCATACGTCATCAATACCGCCCGTTCCATTATGATCAACCCCGACGCGCTCAAAGACGCGATGGATACGGGCAAGATCATGGGTGCGGCGATCGACGTGTTCGAGAGCGAGCCGAATATCCCCGAATTCTACCGTCAGTACGACAACATCACCATCACCAACCACCGGGGCGGAGATACGATCAACTCCTATTCCGACTCACCGAAATTCGCGCTGGACAACTGGTTCGGCTACACGCAGGGAAAGAAGCTGCGCTTCTGGGCCAACCGGGACGCAATGAAAAAATAAAAGTGCGCAGGCGTCCCCCCTTTGCACCGAGTATCGACAATAGGTGATCTTATGGCCAAGAAAACGCTGAGTAAGGCATATAACCCGGAAGTGGATTTTTGGAAGCTGTTTTTTGCTTCGGTCGTCTTCCTGATGCATACAAAGGTCTTTTTCTCCGCCTCGCCCATACTGCGGCGCGGCTATATCGCAGTGGAGTTTTTCTTCATCGTCTCCGGCTATTTCCTCGCGGCGAAGGTCCGTTCCGACGCGCGGAAGGAGCTGCGGATCCCGACGTCCGAATTTCTGCGGCATAAGCTGGCGGGGCTGTTTAAAATCGTGCTCTGCGCGTTTCTGATCACCTTCGCAGTCCGGGAATTCGGAGCGTTCCAATCCGTCCCCACCACCGCTCGCAATTTCTTCCTCGGCGTCTACGAGGTGATTTTCGGCAGAGCCTACGGTCTCGCGATCACGAAATCCTATAACGAACCGGTCTGGTACATCGCCTCCATGCTGGCGTCAATGACGGTTCTTTACCCGCTTGCGGCAAAATACCGCACACAGTTTTTCCGCGTCGCGTGTCCGGTCATCGCGCTGTTCTCATACAGCGTTATTCTCAGACAAACCAAAATCCTGAAGGTCACGGAACACACCCTCTTCGGGTTACTGATCGGCGGCACCCTGCGGGCGTTTGCCGGCCTTTGCGTGGGCATGTTCGTCAACGAATGCTGCGTATGCGCGAAAGAGGCGCTTGCCGGCAAAAGAGTTTCAGGCGTCGGAAAGGTTTTGTTTTTCCTTACAGAAATCGCCGACATTGTGGGAATTCTGTTTTATATGCAGATTGCGGACAAGCTTCATTGGTCGCAAAAATACGATTACGCGCTGATCCCCGCCCTTGCGTTGTTCTGTTTCCTCGTATTCTCCGAGCTGACCGGCGTGAAGGAGCGGCTTCAGGGGGTCAATTTCGCCCCGCTGTCAAAGCTGAGCCTTTATCTGTATCTGTGTCAGTGGCCGGGGACCTATATTCTGAAGGGCCGCCTGGGCGAAGGGCTTACCTTCGGGAAAGCGGTGCTTTATCAAATCGTCATTACGGCTGCCTCGATGGCGCTCTGCAGACTTCTTGTTTTTCTGATCGACCTGATCGGGAAATGCGTTGTTCCGAAGCTGAAAAGGCTTCTGTTTGTGCCGCAATAATCTAAAACGGACGGCATAATAATAAACAGAGCCATTTATGGCGATGAGATCACAGTCACAAGAAAGTAAGATTCAGAATTTCGCAAAAACAATCCGTCAACGCGTCTGAGCCGAGGCAAATATATTTTGCGTTTTTCTGCACACAAAATACTTTCCGGAAAAATAATGATTAAAATAATGATATTAAGGATGGTTAAACCGAAATGAGAGAGCTGATTTTACAGGACGATCTGTCCAACGCCGTCGACTGGTTTGTTTCCGCAAAGCCGAAGAACACGATCCGGGATACGCACAATCTGAGCCGGTTCAAATCCCTTTATTCAAGATACGCCGTCCTCAGCGACCATAACCGCCTGGGCGAGATGGCGGTCAGCACGATCGCGCTGGCTTCCCAGAAGCCCGATATGAAGATCGACTCCGTTACGGCGATCGGCGTAAACGGTTCCTTTGACACGCTTCCCATTGAGGAACAGCAGGAAGTTATCCATCTTACTGACGCACAGCATCTGCCGGAATTCAAAAACGAAACCTGCTTTATCATCGTAAACTGCAACAATCTGGACGACAGAGAGGCAATGCTCTCCGCGGCGGAACGGGTCATGCAGGGACTTACCAGAGGCGTCGGGAACCGCTGCGTCGTCTGCGCGGTGCTCCCCGAGATCCCCGCGATCCCCGCAGGCGTCGAACGTTTGGCGGAGCGCGAATTCAGCTATTACCTCGAGCGGTATATCAAAGAGAAAACGCCTGCGCAGGAATATTTTATCGAGTTTGAAAAGCTCTGCCGCAAATGGGTCTCGAAAGGGCTGAACAATATCTCGCTCCTGCGCACCGCAAACGTCTTTGGCCCCGAAAGCTGCATGACGCCGGACGTCGATATCGCAGGACTGATCAAAACCGCATTCGAAGAAAAAACCGTAAAGATCACACGCGAGGACTATGCGGATATTTACTCCTGCGCGTACGTCACGGAAGTGCTCTATGCGCTGTTTCATATCTCCTATAACGGCGACAAGGGGCACGTATACCAATACGCAAGCTTCCGCACAAGCAAAGCGGATATCAAATACGCGTTGTTCAAGACCTTCAAGGAGAAACTCAGACTGGAATGCGACTGCGCGCCCGTCGAAGACGTTTCTTATCACTGCATCGACAATCTGAAATACAAAAAGACCCGTCCGAAGCGCCATATGGAGCTGCCCGGAGCGATCAAACGTCTTGCCTGCTATAATGAAGACCTGGCGTTCGAACTTGAAGCCGCAATGGATATCTACGCCGGCAAATTCGACCGTTTGAAAGACCTGGAAATGGAAATGCTGCGTGAAATCGACCGCATCTGCAAAGAGAACGGCATTGATTATTTCCTGGCCGGCGGATCGATGCTCGGCGCTGTTCGTTACGGAAAGAACATTCCATGGGACGACGATATCGACGTCGCCTTCCTGCGTGAGGAATTCGACAAATTCAGAGAGGCCGCAGACCGGGACCTGAACCCGAAATTCGAGCACTCCTGCTGGTATAACGAGACAAAGAGCCATTATCCGATCGACAAGATCAGATATAAAAACACGTTCTTCTCGACGAATTATTCCGCGCTCAACAATGTGCCGGACGGCGTTTTCGTCGACCTTCTGGTACATGACAACACCTCGAAGAACGACGCGATCGCGCAGATGCACTGCGAGATCGTGTTCTGGCTGCGTCAGATTCTGGAAAAGATCTGGCAGGATCTGCGGCAGGATCAGGTGAAACACAGGTTTATGAAGGTCGCCTATCCGCTGATGAAGCTGGTTCCGATCGACGTTTATCAGAAGATGGTCGAGAAATCTTTGATACTGTTCAAGAACAGGCCGGATTCCGGCAGAGTCATCGACTCGACCGGCAAGATCATCCGCAGAGGACCGATGCCGGGCGAGGAGATGCATAAAACGAAGCGCGTCCCCTTCGAGGGCGATTTCATGGCGCCGATCCCCGAGGACCCGGTCCCGTATCTGACCCACGTTTACGGTCCGAATTATATTCAGGAGCCGCCGCTGAGCAAACGCACGGTGCCGCATAATTTCTCACGGATCGACCTGGGCGAGTACGTCTTCGAATCGGATAAGGAATCCGATTTCCGCCCCGTGGATCTGCGCGGCGAACTGTTTGAACAGGACGGCTGAACGTTTTTTCCGGCCGCGATCATCAGATAAGGAGGTGCTGCAATGAAAGAATCCGGCGTCGTCGCTTTCGCGAAACACACCGTGCTGCGGGTAATCTCCGTTCTGTTCCGGAAAGACAGGATCGTCTTTGAGAGCAACCCCGAATTCTCCTGCAACACCTATCCCGTCTACCGATATCTGATCGACGAGAAACATATCGACGAGAAATACGAGATTGTCTGGCTGGTCAAGGATAAGGAAAAATATGCGGATTGCGGTTTGAAAAACCATGTGTTTCTCGAGTATTCCAAGGTGGACGACTCGTTGAAAAAGAAGGTCGAATATCTTTGGACGCTCGCCACCGCCCGGGCGCTGATTTACAGCAACCGGCTTCTGGGGAAGTATTCGAAATCGCAGTATTCCATTTGTCTGATGCACGGCATGCCCCTCAAACGTACGCAGGACATTTACCGTATTGACGATCTCTGCGACAACGTGGTCTGCATGAGCGATTTTTTCGAGGACAATCTTGCCGATGGCTTCGGCATCAGCAAAAAGAAACTGCTGCCCATGGATTTTCCCCGCAACGATCTGCTTTTCACGGAAAAGAATGTGCCGGCGATCCTTCAATACGACAGGTACGAAAAGGTTTTTGTCTGGCTGCCGACTTACCGGAAAAACAAGTATCAGCAGCAATATGATATCGATGAGAACGCGACGGGCCTGCCGCTTCTGAAAACGGAGGGCGAGCTTGAGCGCGTGAACGATTGGCTGCGGAAAAAACACTGTCTTCTGATCGTCAAGCCGCACCCGATCCACGCGAAACAGCTC
>JAFRTA010000238.1 GCA_017427315.1 Clostridia bacterium | reverse complement strand
GCGCGTCTTGCTTGATCTTTGTTCCGTCATCTTGCACAGATTCTCCTTGACAACCGTCAGGTTGCCTGCGGAGCCTCTGTACAATCTGACGAAAAAATCTACTGCGCAATCCGCACGCCCGAATTGTGCGGTGTTGCCTTAGTTCCGTTTTACCTTCATTGCTCCGTTCCGCCGACGAATTTTTCATAGATCGCCGCGACCTGTTCGTCGGTCAGCGGGCGGGGATAGCCCACCGCCTTGACCTCGTCCTGCGCCTTGAGCGTCATCGGGAAGACGTCCTCCCGGCGGATCTTCACCGCGGAAACGTCGATCCCGACGGATCTTATCAATTCGTCGACCGCGTCGAGGAACGCGTCCGCCGTCGGTTCAATTCCGCATTCCTTCGCCAGCCGGGCGAGGGGCGCGTCGACGTAGGGACGCGAGGCCTTCAGCGCGTCGGTGAACACCGCCGCGATCGCGAGGCCGTGCGGGATATGGATGAACTCGCCGAAGCGGTGCGCGAGGGCGTGGATATACCCCGTGCTTGCGCGGCGGAAGGCGACGCCCGCCCGGTGGGCGGCATACAGCATCGCGCTGCGCGCATCGAGGTCATCGGGCTGCTCCACGGCGGTTTTCAGGTTCGAGAAGATCGCCGCGGCAGCCGCGCCCGCGCCATCGAGATCCTCACGGAACGCGTCGGCGTAAAGGCTGACCGACGCCTCGACGATGTGGCTGAGCGCATCGATACCGGTGAACGCGGTCGTCGCGCGCGGCACGGAGAGCGTCAGCACGGGATCGAGAAGGATGGCGTCGGGCAGGAATTTCACGCCGGCGAAGGGCTTTTTCTTTCCCTCCGCGTCGCCGAGCACGGCGAAGATCGTGACCTCGGAGCCGGTACCCGCCGTGGTGGGGACGGCGATGAACGGGACGCATTTTTCCGCCTTGCTGTCGACCTTGCACAGGTCGTCGATATCCGCGCCCGGATTGCCCGCGCGCAGAGCGGTGATCTTCGAGATATCCAGCGCCGAGCCGCCGCCGAGAGCGATCACGCCGTCGCAGCCGTTGTTCTCATAAGCCGCCAGCGCCGCGTCCGCGTCGACGAGCGTCGGCTCGCCCGGCAGGTCGGTAAAGACCGAATAAGCGGGCAGCTTTTTCAGCTCTTCCGCGACGGAGGGCATCGAAAGCGCCGCCGGGAAGGTAATGATCATCGGCTTTCTCATCCCGAGCTTTGCCGCGCATTCCGCGAGACGCGACGCGCATCCGGCGCCCGTGAAGGTCTCGCTTTCGGGAAGAACCGCGTCCCGCAGCACGCCGAGGATCAGGCGCTGGATATAGGTCATCGTGCCGCCGGCGGAACGCATCGGCTGCGGAACGAAGCCTTCGCCGATGCGGCAGTGCCCGCCGCGGTTCAGATAGTCCGCGTCGGGACGGCTCCACGCAAAGCCGCGCTTTTCGAGCGCGTCCAGCGTGAATTTCATATCGACTTCCACATCCTCGCTGCGCGCGGAGATCAGCGAATAGAACTCGAAGACGTGCACATCGCGGTCTTCCGCGTTGGCTGCGATCGTCTCGATCGTCTCGGCGGTGGATACCGTGCGGTAAGGCACGCCGAGCCCCGCGAACAGATCCTCAACCCCCACGTAATCCGGGTTGATGATATGATAGACCTCGTTCACGTCGTCCGACAGCGCCAGCAGCGTTACCGCGCGCGCCGCTTCATCGACGGCGGTGAAGTCCATCGGGTATTTATCCATTTTGTCGTTGACGATCCCGAGCTTGAGCAGCGCGCGGACGCGATGCAGAAAGCCGTTGTCGTCGGTATTGGGCTGAAATTTGCCGTCGCTTTCTCTCCACGTGAGATTTCCCATACGGAAGATATTGGCGCGAAGCCCCTCTTTGCGCGCAGTCAGCACGGCTTTTTCCGCCTCGTATTTCGAGTGGATATACACGTTGTCGGCATAATGCTGCCCGACGTAAAGCACGGATTCGTCGAACACGGCGTTTTTATGATCCTCCAAAACGGTGCCGGCGCCGCTCAGGCTCGTGGTGGACGTGTGATTGAGCACCGCGTTCGCTTTTTTTGCGAATTCGATCACGTTTTTCGTGCCGCCCACGTTCGTGCGCTCAAGATCCGAGTAATCCCCCGCGTGGTGCACGTTCGCGGCGGTATGGATCACCGTATCGACCTTTTCGGCAAGGGCTTCATACTGCTCGTCGCGCATGCCGAGCTTCGGTTTTTCGATATCGCCGGTCATGGGATGAACTCCCGGCAGCTGCGTCACGCCGAAGTAATAGGAAAGACGTTTTTCCAGCCGCTCGCGGCTGCGGACGGGGACGCAGATCTCCGCGCCGCGGTCCGACAGTTCTTTCAGGATATGCGCGCCGAGAAAGCCCGTCGCGCCGGTCAGCAGAACGCATTTCGCCCGGTCTTCACGCTTTCCGCCGCGGGTCCCGGCAATGATCCGGTTATACGCTTCCTCATCCTCGCTTTTCACGTCCGTGCGCATACCGTCGATCGCGGCCGCCAGCAGCCCGAGGAAAGGCTTGTCGTAGATCATCTGCGGCTCGATATTGAGCAGCAGCGCCAGCTCCACCGCGGTCAGGCTGCTGCCGCCGAGGGCGAAGAAATTGTCGTCGGTCCCGACCCCGTCGAGGGAAAGCAGCTCCGCCGCCGCGGCGCAGACCTTTTTCTGCGTCGGCGTTTCGGGCTTTTTGACCTGACGGACGGCTTTCGCGTGCTCGCCGCTGCGGACGATCTTCATCGAGGCGTTGCGCGGGAACGGGACGTCGCGGACCACGAAGCGCGAGACGCGCTGGAACGTGGCGAGCCCCGCGTTCACCCGCTGCAGCACTCCGATCATATGAGCGTCGATATCGGTAACGTTCGCCGCGCGGAGCTGTTCTTTATCAAGGAAGACCTCGGCGACGATGGCGTTTCCCTCGCCGTAGCAAACTACCTCTTTGACGGTCAGCTCGTCCGCGAAGCGGTCCTCGAGCTGTTCGGCGGAGACGTTCTCGCCGTTGTCGAGCAGGATCAGGTTCTTCGACCGCCCGGTCAGATACAGAAAACCGTCGTCGTCGAAATAGCCGAGGTCGCCGGTACGGAAATATCCGTCTTCGGTGAACGCCTCGCGCGTCGCCTCTTCGTTTTTATAATATCCCTTGAATACCGAAGGTCCCTTGACAAGCAGCTCCCCGCCGCGGATAATTGCGTCCATGCAGGGGATCGGCTTGCCGACCGAGCCCGGACGGTGCATCGCCATGGCGTTGTTCGCGATCACGGGCGCGCATTCGGTCATACCGTAGCCGTTGAGCACCGGCACGCCGGTCTTTTCAAAGCGGATCGCGAGCTCCGGCTCGAGCGGCGCGCCGCCGGAAATGATATCGATGATCTTTCCGCCGAAAAACGCCCTGACCGCCTCGGTCTGCGTCAGATCTGGACGGCTCTCGGCGAATTTCAGCGCGCCGAACATCAGCTTTTTCGCAAGCTGCGGCACGACCGCCATGGATTCGGGTTTGAACAGGCGGATATTATCCATGATATTCGGCAGGGAATCGTTGATGTAGATTTCCTTGCCGTGTACCATACCTTTTGTGATGATCGTCGTGAAGCAGAAGCAGTGGCTCAGCGGCAGCACGCAAAGAAGCGTATGCGTCGGGCAGTCCACATGCACGCTCGTCGCGGCGAGGACGAAATTCCTGTGCGTGAGCATGACGCCTTTCGGGAAGCCCGTCGTGCCGCTCGTGAACACGATCGCGCAAAGATCGTCGGGCGCCGGTTCATCCGTAAACTCCCCCGCCGTGTCCCTCAGAAGCGCATCCAGCGACAGAACGCCGTCCGCGGGCACGCCGTTCAGAAGGATAAAGAATTCGACCTGCGGCGCTTCCTTTTTCAGCAGCGGCACGAGCCCCGCGTGCGCTTCGTCGAGAAACACGACCCGGCAGTCGGCGAAATCGATAAGGCGCGCGAGCTGCTCCGGTGTTTCGTTCTGGGCAAGAGGCACGGCGACCGCCCCGGCGCCGACCGCGCCGAAAAACGATACGACCCATTCATAGGAATTGGCGGCGACGATCGCCGCCTTCGCGCCCCGCAGCCCGTTCGCGGCGAAGAAACTGCTCAGCGCGTTCGTATCCGCCCGAAAATCCGCATAAGTGCGGCTCTGCACCCCGTCGCGGGTCTTGAACGTAATAAACGGATCCGCGCCGAAGTTTTCGGCGGCGTAAGCCGTCATATGTTTCAGGCTGCGCAGCGCGG
>JAFRTA010000237.1 GCA_017427315.1 Clostridia bacterium | reverse complement strand
GCCGCGCAGCCCGGAACGCCCCGGGCTGCGCGGCGCGGTTTTCTTATTTCTTCTTCGCAGGGTCGAGGAATTTGTAGGTGACCGCCGCAATCGCGGCGCCGGCAAGGGGAGCGACGATAAAGACCCAGACGCTTTTCAGCGCGTCGCCGCCCGCAAACAGCGCGGGGCCGAAGCTTCTGGCGGGGTTCACGGAAGTGCCGGTAAAGGCAATGCCGAGAATGTGCACGAGGGTGAGCGTCAGACCGATGACGAGACCGGCGGAATTGCCGAAGCTCTCCTTCGAGGTTACGCCGAGAATGGTGAATACGAATACGCAGGTCAGGATCATTTCGATCCCGATGCTCAGCCAGATGCTGCCGTTATAAAGGCCGTTTGCGCCGAAACCGCAGTTTTTGCCCAGGAAGAGCAGAAGAACCACCGAACCGGCGATGCCGCCGAGGAACTGGGCGACGACGTAGCCGATGAAATCCTTGACGCTCAATTTGCCGCTGATGAGCATTGCAAGGGAAACGGCGGGATTGATGTGGCAGCCGGAAACGTTGCCGACGGAATACGCCATCGCAACGATGACAAGACCGAACGCCAGCGCGGTCAGGATGTAACCGGCGTAGTTCTCGGTGGAGCACTGCGCAACAATGGCGGTGCCGCAGCCGAAGACGACGAGTACGCAGGTGCCGATGAACTCGGCGAGATACTTTTTCACGGAACTCATGGGAATTCTCCTTTCTGAAACGGTTGATGTTTTCGCACGGACGGAATGAACGGATGCGGTTGGGGGCGGATCAGTCCGCCTTGAAGAAAGCGCAGAACGCTTTGTAGGCCATAAAGACGTCATATTTCGACGTGACTTCAAAGGGGGCGTGCATTGCAAGCACCGGCACGCCGAGGTCGACGGTGTTGACGCCGAGCGACGCGATGAATTTCGCGACCGTTCCGCCGCCGCCCGCGTCTACCTTGCCGAGCTCACCGGTCTGCCAGAGAATGCTGTCGCTGTCGAGGATGCCGCGTATTTTCCCCATAAATTCGGCGGAAGCGTCGTTGGTGCCGCTTTTTCCGCGCGCGCCGGTATACTTCGTGATGACCACGCCCCGGTTGAGATAGGAGGAATTATTCTTCTCGAACACGTCGGGGAAGGTGGGATCGAACGCCGCGTTCACGTCTGCGGAGAGACATTCGCCCGCGCGCAGCACGTCGTCGGCGTCGGCGTCCTCCGCGGCGCAGAGGTCGGCGATGAACTGCGCAAGGAATTGCGAGTTGAGTCCGGTGTTGCCCTCGCTGCCGATTTCCTCTTTATCCGCCAGAACGGAAAGGCAGGTGTATTCGGGCGTTTCGGCGTCCAGCGCCGCCATCACCGCGGTGTAGGCGCAGACGCGGTCGTCCTGCCCGTAAGCGCCGACGAGGCTCCTGTCCAGACCGATATCGCAGGCTTTGTATGCGGGAACGATTTCAAGCTCCGCGCTCTGGAAGTCGCGCTCGGTGATATCGTATTTTTCATACAGCAGCTTCAGAACGGCGAGCTTCACCGCGTCGGTATCGCAGTCGGGGAATTTGCGCGAGCCGATGATCACGTTCAGCTCCTCGCCCTTGATGCCGTCCGAAAGCGTGCGCTTGGATTGCTCCGCGCCGAGGTGCGGCAGCAGGTCGCTGATGACGAGCCGCGGGTCGCCGTCGTCCTCGCCGATGTTCACGGCGAGCTTTGAGCCGTCCGCGCGCACGATCACGCCGTGCAGCGCAAGCGGGATGGTCGGCCACTGATATTTGCGGATGCCGCCGTAATAATGCGTCTTGAAATACGCGATATCCGTATTTTCGTAGACCGGATTCGGTTTGAGGTCGAGCCGCGGGGAATCGATGTGCGCTGCGGCGATGCGCACGCCGTCGGCGAGGTCCCGTCGCCCGAATACGGTCAGGATGACCGCCTTGCCGCGGATCGGGAAATATACCTTATCGCCGGGCGCGTAGAGCGTATGCTTGGCGAAGCGCGTAAAACCGTTTTCTTCCGCCATGCGGATGATTTCGTCCGCCGCCTCGCGCTCGGTCTTCGCCGCGTCGAGAAAGCTTTTGTAGCCCTCGCAGAATTCGTCCGCCTGTGCTTTATCCGCGTCGATCAGAAAATCGTCCGCGTGAGCGGGGGAGTAGAAAAGCTGTTCTTTGAGGCGTTTTGCCTCGCTGTTTTTTTCTTCCATTGCCGTCACCTCATGATTTATTGTATTTTCTAAATGCTTTTTGAATCTTGACGACGTAATATCGCGTCTCGTCGATCGGGATGTTCTTCAGATGCACGCCGTCGTCGGAATACTCCGGATTTTCGAGCCACCGCGCGACCGCGTTCATGCCCGCGTTATACGCCGCCGCGGCGGTATCGGTATCGCCGAACCGTTCCAGCAGCATCGACAGGAAGAATACGCCGTAGCGGACGCTGACCTCGGGGTCGAACAGCGCGTCGGTCGGCAGGCTTTCGCCGGTCTTCGTCTGCAGCCACTCGAAGGTCTCGGGGGTGATCTGCATCAGGCCCAACGCGCCTGCGCGGGAGACCGCGTCCGCCTTGAAATGGCTCTCTGTTTCCGCGACGGCGAGCGCGAACGCCTCGGGCACGCCGTATTGCCGCGCGTATTGACGGATCAGCGGCTCGTATTTTGAGTGCGAACGCATCCTGACCGCGAGGATCGCGCCGCACAGCAGCAGGATCAGCGCAAGCAGCAGCGCGAAGGCGCGTCGGTTGCCGTTTTTCTTTTTGTTACGCGATGCCGCCATACCTCGTTTTTATCCTTTCCGCCGCGGCGAGCGCCGCTTTTCCCGGGTCGGCGCCGTCGGGGTTCCGTATGATGATATCCGCACGCGCGGTATAATACGCTTCGGGCTCCTGCGCGCCCATGCGCAGCGCCGCCGCTTCTTCCGAAATGCCGTCCCGCTCCATGATGCGCCGTTTTCTCGTTTCGGCGGGCGCGGTCACGGCAACGGTGACGTCGCAGATCGCGTCGGCGCCGCTCTGGAACAGCAGCGGCACGTCGAGCAGGCAGGGGATATTCCGTTCGCTGAACGAAAACGCCGCTTCCGCCGTGCGCCGCAGGATCTCGGGATGCGTGATCGAATTGAGAAGCGCCGTTTTTTCTGCATCTGCGAAGGCTCGTTCTGCGAGGCGCGCGCGGATCAGCGCGCCGTTCCCGTCGAGGATATCTTCCCCGAACGCTTCCGCAAGGCGGCGCAGTACGGGGGAGCCCGTCTCGACGATCTCGCGCGCGAGTTTGTCGGTATCGACGACACGGTATCCCGCGCTTGCGAAGACATTCGCGACGGTGGATTTGCCCGCGCCGGTCTGCCCGGTCAGTCCGACGATCGGCGCCTCGTCGATAAAATCAAAGCCTGCAACGCGGAACAGCCGGTTGCAGACCGCAAGGCCGACGTCGCGCGGGGGCGGGCATTGGGCGAGGGCAAGCGACGCGCCCGCCTCGTCCAGCTCCCGCAGCGCGTCGAAAAGACGGTGTGTCTGCGTCAGACAGTCGTCTTTTCTGCCGAACGTCACGAAAGGAACGCGCAGAAGCGGCGCGGTTTCTTCGAAGCAGAGGGCGAACTGTCCCTGCGCCGGATGCCGTTCGAAATAACGCAGATACCCCTTTTCGCTTCCTCTGTATATTCTTACCCGCGTTTCGGGGGAATAATGCTTATATTTCATACCGGGGGACGCGGCGGTCTCGTTTTTGCCGAGCGGATCGAGCACCGCCCTGTCGACCTCGACCTCGCCGAGGACCTCGCGCAGCATTTCGGGCGTGATCCCGCCGGGCCGCAGGATGCGGGGCTTTCCCGCCGCCAGCGTCAGAACCGTGGATTCCACGCCCACGGCGCACTCGCCGCCGTCGAGGATCAGCGGGACTCTGCCCGTCATATCGTCCGCCGCGTATTCGACCTTCGTCGGGCTCGGGAAACCGGAGATGTTCGCCGAGGGCGCCGCCAGAGGAACGCCCGCGGCGCGGATCACTTCCCGTGCGACGGGATGCGAGGGCATACGGATCGCCACGGTGTCGAGCCCGCCGCTCGTGACGGACGGGACGAGGTCGCTTTTCGGCAGGATGACCGTCAGAGGACCCGGCCAGAATTTTTCCGCAAGGCGTTTCGCCGCTTCGGGAACTTCTTTTACCAGAGGATAAATTTCCTCAAAGGAAGAGATATGCACGATCAGCGGGTTGTCGCCCGGTCTGCCCTTTGCGATATATATATTTCTGACCGCCTCCGGATCGAGGGCGTTCGCCGCGAGACCGTAGACGGTCTCGGTCGGGATCACCACAAGCCCGCCGTTTTGCAGAAGCTTCGCGGCAAGCGGGATCGCGGATGCGTCGGTGTTCGGATTTAAGATTTGAGTTTCCATTGTTGCCGGTTGTTCGTTGCTCGTTGCTGGTTGAGCTTTGAGTGTGGAGTTTTGAGTATTGAGTTGAAGACTGTTTTTCAGACCTCGGTCTTCAGTCTTTGGTCTTTTTCACTAATCACAAATCACTAATCACAAATCACTAATCTCACTGTTCCCCCGCGTCCGCCGCCGCCAGCTTCCTCGCCGTATCCGCGGCGGTCAGCGCGTCGATCAGCTCGTCGAGGTCGCCGTTGACGATCGCGTCGATCTTATACAGCGTCAGCCCGATGCGGTGGTCCGTGACGCGCCCCTGCGGGAAATTATAGGTGCGTATGCGCTCGCTGCGGTCTCCGGTGCCGACCTGCGCGCGGCGCTCGCCCGCGATCTCCGCCTGTCGGCGCTCAAGCTCCTTTTCGTAGATGCGAGAGCGCAGGATCTTCATCGCCTTATCCTTATTCTTATATTGGCTGCGTTCGTCCTGACATTCCACGACGGTGCCCGTCGGGATGTGCGTGATGCGGATCGCGGATTCCGTTTTGTTGATATGCTGACCGCCCGCGCCGCTGGAGCGGAACGTGTCGATCTGCAGATCCGCTGGGTCGATGCGTACGTCGACCTCCTCCGCCTCGGGCAGCACCGCTACAGTCGCCGTCGAGGTCTGGATGCGCCCCTGCGACTCGGTCTCGGGCACGCGCTGCACCCGGTGGACGCCGCTCTCAAACTTAAATCGCGAATACGCCCCGTTTCCTTTCGCGGCGAAGCTGATCTCCCTGAAGCCGCCCAGCTCCGTGGCGTTCGCGTTCAGGATCTCGGTTTTGAAGCCGCGTTTTTCGCAGTACATCGAATACATTCTGTAAAGCACGCCGGCGAACAGGGCGCTTTCCTCTCCGCCCGCGCCGCTGCGGATCTCGATGATGACGTTTTTTTCGTCGTTCGGGTCCTTCGGCGCCAGCAGGACGCGCAGCTCCGTTTCAACGCCGTCAAGCAGCGTCCGGCATTCCTCCGCCTCCTCGCGCGCGAGTTCCCGCAGCTCGGAGTCGCTCGTTTTATCCTCCGCGAGTTCTTCCGCTTCGGAAAGACGCGCGGTCAGCGTTTTGTATTCGATATACTTTTCCGCCGTGGGCGCGATTCCCGAAAGCTTTTTCATCGTCCCGGCGTATTTTTCGTGGTCGGTCAGCACGTCTTCGCGCAGAAGCGCTTCGTTCAGCTCACGGTAGCGCTGCAGGACGGATTCCAGATTCTCAAACATCGGCCTCGGCCCCCTCGCGGAATACTTTTTTGATATGCTTTTCCGCCTTCGCGCGCGGCATCAGGAATTCCCGCCCGCAGCCGACGCAGCGCAGCCGGAAATCCATCCCCGTGCGCGTCACCGTGAACCGGCGTGAGCCGCAGGGATGTTCTTTTTTCATTTCAAGAATGTCGCCGAGCCTGATATCCATATC
>JAFRTA010000236.1 GCA_017427315.1 Clostridia bacterium | reverse complement strand
ATGCGTAAAGGCTGCATTCGCCGCGGAAGGAATCAATCGCCCCGAGCGCCTTGAAAAACGTCTCGCTCGCAAGCTCCTCCGCCACGTCCTCATTGCCGGAAAGCCGCAGAAGATAACGGTATACGTCGGAAAAATACTTCGCGTAAACCTCGTCGAACCGCACCGCGTTTCACCTCCCGACGATAAGATAAAGGAACCGGGGATATCTTACAATATTTTTTTGGATTTTTCAATAAAAATTCTGATTTGCCTTTTTCCTCATCCTATGATAAAATAGAACAAAACCGGGGGAATCGATATGAAAGCATTTTTTATCAGAATCACCGCGCTGATCGCATCGCTTCGTCTGCTCTGCACGCTGCCTGTGTCCGCAGCCGCCGCAGGGACGCAGCCCTTTGCCGCGCGCACGGCGGACGAGTGGACCGCGCTGTTCGACCGCAGGAACAAGCCCGTCGAGGGCTGGCTCGGCGCGGACGGGATCTATTCGATCCCCACGACGGGCGGAAAGACCGTTTTTATTTTCAGCGATACGCTCATCGGGACCTCGGACAGAAACGGGAAGACGAAAAACGCGAAAATGCCGAACCATACCGCCGCCGTGCTGCAGGGGACGCGGCCCTATCCCTCGCGTCTGACCTTTTATTACGGTACGGACGGCAGACGGCGCGACGGGCGGAACCTGTTCGGCGAGCGGTACTGGCTCTTTGACGGGGTGTATCGGAACGATACGCTGTACATCCTTGCGTTCATGCCCTCAAAAGAGCTCAAGCCCCTCTGCGTGCGGCTCGTCTCGGTCCCCGTGAAAAACGGCGCGCCGGAATTCGGAAAATACAGCGTCGGCGGGGATATCCCGGAATTATACGCCCGCACCGCGGACGGAAATTACATATATGCTTTCGGGCAGGGGATCACCGACTGCTCCGCCGAAGACGGATATATCTATATTTACGGTTTCAAAGATCCTCTGCGGTCTGACGAAAGCCGCGATCTGATCGTCTCGCGCATCAAGGCGGAGGACTTCGGCGATTTCTCGCGCCTCTCCTATTGGAACGGAGAAGCGTGGGGCGACGACATCGAAGCCTGCGCGGGCGTCGCGGAGAACGTCGGCTGCGAGATGAGCTGCACGAAGATCCTCTCCGGCCCGGCGGCGGGAAAATACATTCTCGTATGGATGTGGGCGACGATCTCCGGCCGTCTCGCCTACGCGCTCGGCGACACGCCTTACGGCCCGTTTTCGGAGCCTGTCTTCTTCTATGACGCGCCGGAAAACGGAACCTCCGCCGCGAACGGCACGGATACGCTTTACACCTATAACGCGAAAGCGCACCCCGCGCTGTCGCCCGACGGCGAGCTGCTGATCTCGTATAACGTCAATTCCTCGGGCGTGCAGTATACGACGGATTACCACCCGCGTTTTCTGTACCTGACGCTCGACCCGGACGCCGCGGAACGGAACGGGACGAATTCCTTCTTCTCCCGCTTCTGCGCGTTCTTCGAAACGCTCCTGTCGTTTTTCCTGCGTTTTTCCTCCAAACACTGACCGAAAATACCGTTTCGGAACAATGCTTACGCCTGCAGCGCCGTCCGCGCTCGGGACGAGCGTCCCCCGGGAACGACCGACTGCCGCGTCTTGACGCGGCAGTCCCGTATTATTCGCTTTGCGAAGACGCGGGACGGTCGGAGCGGCTTGCTTCGATTTCGGCGACAAACCCGACGAAGCACGCGGCAAAATCGTTCGCCATCCAGCGCGGAATACATCCCTTTGAGAGAATCCGATCCAGAATCGCGGCGTACTCCTCCCGCGAAGAGACGTCCGCATAAAAATAATCGTAAGGATAATACCCGGAAACATGGAACGACGGAACCGTTTTTCCGTCCTCCGTTTGATAAAACACGGGGAAGACCAACGCGTATCGCCTCCGAACCGATTTTTTGCCGAATTCATAATACCTTTGTTATCATAGCACAGCGGAAGACAAGAATCAAGCGTTTTTTACATATATTGTGAATTATTTTCACATTTCTTATACATATCAAGCAGAACGATGGCGCAAGGAGCGCCTTATGCCTGCGGCGCCGTGATGTACGGCGGTCTTGCCGCATCGTGATGTGTTCCGCTTTTTCACGCGCGAAGCGCATATTGCAGCCACGGGACGCGTCATGTTCCGCACCGCGGGACGCGTCGTTGCAAGGGGCTGTTGCAGATACGAAAAATCTGCAGCAGCCATCTTTCATTTTTTTAATTTTTTCAAGAGAAAACACGGTTTTGCAAAAATGTTCATAACCTGTTGAATGCAAAGCACGGCGTCTGGGATTCCGGCGCCTTT
Organism: Clostridia bacterium; assembly: GCA_017427315.1. GTDB lineage: Bacteria > Bacillota > Clostridia > Oscillospirales > Acutalibacteraceae > RGIG2774. Next base: position 3 of record JAFRTA010000236.1, on the reverse strand, counting down.
TTT
>JAFRTA010000031.1 GCA_017427315.1 Clostridia bacterium | reverse complement strand
CGCACCTGGTTCTGCGGGTATTTCTCCGTCGGGCGGACGACATACGCCGTGACCGTCGTCAGGGACGACGGAACGTCTCCGACCACCGACTGCGCGCCGGTGTTCAAGGCGATCGCCGAGGGGATCGCGGGGCTTGCGGGGAGCGACGCCGAACCGAAAGAAAACGAAATCACCGGGCAAACCGTTGACGCCGATCCCGGCGCGCTGCCGTCGGAGCCTGCTTCGGAGAAAACGACGGAAGAAAAAACGACGCGTCCGCCGTCTCCGTAAGGCGCGCGTGAAACAACGAACGGCGTTCCCGCCTGCAGCCCGGGAGCGCCGTTTTCGTTTTTGCCGTTTTTGATATCGTTTTTGCCGTTCGGGTTGCCGAAAACCGCGATCATTGCTATAATATTATATTATATCTCTTTCGGAAAGGCGGATCGGTCATGTTTGAGATCCTGATCTGTGACGACGACCGGGCGGTCACGGACGAGCTGCGGGGTCTGCTCGGCGAATATGCCGGGCGGACCGGCGAGGCGCTGCATATCACTGCGCTGACCTCGGCAGGGGACGCGATCGACGGAAATCTGTCGTGCGATATCGCGATCGTCGATATTGAAATGCCGGGCACGGACGGACTGCAGCTCACCGAATACCTGCAGGCGAAAAACGCCGATGTGCTCGTGCTGGTGCTGACGTCTTATATGAAATACCTCGACAGCGCCATGCGCGTCAACGTATTCCGCTATCTGTCGAAGCCGGTGGAAAAGGAGCGTCTGTTCCGCAATCTTTCCGAGGCAGTCGCGCGGTGCCGGGAACTCGGCAGGACCGTCGCCGTAAAGTCCGGCGGCGAGATCGTCCGGGTGCGGACAAACGATATCCTGTATATCGAAAACCTGAAGAGCGGCAGCGTCGTCGTCACAAAGACTGCGCGGTATCAAACGAGTAAAAAGCCGGAGGAATGGCGGCGCGAGATCGGTCTTCCGGACCGTTTCGTTTTCTCTCACAAAAGCTTTCTGGTAAATCTGCAGAACGTGACCCGCATCGGCAGGGGCGGCGTCGTGTTTCTGACGCCGGAAGGGGAAAAGAGCTTCCCGATCGTCTCGCAGAGACGGTTCCGCGCGCTGCGCGAAGCATTTTTCGCTTTTTTGGGGGGATCGAGATGAACCGGCTGATCTTTTTATCGACTTTTTTATTTGAGCTTCTGACCGGGGCGTTTTATTTCGGCGTCAAGTTCTCCCCCGCGCGGCGGCGGTGGCAGACGGCGGCGTCGTTCATCGCGGTCGGCGCACTGCAATACGGTATCAGCATGCTGAATATGCCGTACGTCAATCTGACCGCGTTTATCCTGTGCTGGTTTTTTATCGGCGTTTTCGTTTACGCGCTGCGCATTCCCGCCGCAGCGTTCCACGCCGGGCTGCTGGCGGCGATCATGATGTCCACGGAATTCGTCGCGACGTTCCTTCTGAAGCTGTTCGTCGACATCGACATGAACGACCTGTTCTTCGGCGATACGTTCAACCTGATGATCCTGTCGTTTATGGCGAAGATCGTCTATTTCATCGGCGTTTATATCGCGTCCAGGTTTTCCGTCAGGGAAAAGAGCGTGCGCATCCTCGCGCCGCAGACGCTTCCTCTGCTCCTGCTCTCCGCCGCGACGCTCTTCGTGCTGAGCGGCATGGATGAGACGGTAAAGCGCTATTCTCCCGACCGCCCGCTTCTTTTGATCTTTTCTCTCGCGTCGGGGTTCCTGCTCTACGCGAACCTGACGGTGTTCGCCGTACATGAATATACGATCCGTCTGTAGAAAAAGAATACGGAGCTGCTGCTGCGGCAAAGCAAAAATGAGCTGGACACCGAGCATTATCTGCTCCTGCAGCGCCAGCGCGAGATCACGGATATCGTGATCCACGATACGAAAAAACATATGGAGGCGATCCGCAGCCTTGCCGCCGAAGACGGCGGGGAGAAGATCGCGGAATACATCGATTCGGTCTACGAGCTTGAGGATCTTCGGCTTCTGCGGCAGTTCAGCTCGAACAAGCTCGCGGACGTGATCGTCAACCGCTATTACGCGCGGTTTCTGGAGTGCGGGATCGATTTTTACTGCGATATCCGGGATATCGACCTGTCGTTCCTGACGGACGGCGAGCTCACCGCGCTGCTGGACAATCTGCTGAGCAACGCCCTGGACGCCGCCGCGGACGCGGAAAAAAAGTTCGTGGAGCTGACCGTGGAGCAACGCAACCTCCACTATGTCGCGGTCCGCATGGCCAATGCCTGCGCCGAAGCGCCGAAAAAGAAATACGGCAGGTTCGTTTCATCAAAGAAAGAGGGACTGCACGGCGTGGGGCTGAACAGCATCGCCGCCGTGGCGAAAAAGCACGGCGGAAGCGTTTCGGCGGAATATCACGCCGAGACGAAGACGTTCGAGACCGTGGTCGTGCTGGAATGCGGAGGGCAAGAACAAGGAAAATCGGGAAAGGCCGGAGATCGTGATGTTCTGTAACCTTTTTTGAAATAAAGAGTCTTTTTTGAGCATTTGTTCCGATCCATCGGAACGCAAAAACCGCTCAATTCCTGAAATATGAGACAGAAGACCGGAAACGATGCCGAAAGTTTCCGGTCTTTTATCTTTTCGTTTTATCTGTTTTTTCAATATCGGGGCTTCTTGTTATTATTTTTGCCGTTTTTGACATCACTTTTGCCGAATTCCCAAAAACGGAGGAAGAATGATGTATATTCAATACGGATGGACAGCCGTAAAAGAAAGTGAGGTCTTTATGTTATTATGAAGAAGAACGGGATCATCGCGTTGGCTCTGTCGATCGTCATGCTGCCTGCCGTGCTGCCCTTATCCGGCGCCGATTGAAAGCTCGAATGTAAAGTTGAATTTGCATACATTTTTTCGTTTTGTAAAGCGCGGTTGGTCGACTTTCGCGCCGAACGGGATTATAATAAAACCGAGCGGCGATGGGTCGTTCTCTTTTCCGAATCTTAACCTTTTTCTTGACTGCGTGCTTTACCCGGCTCATATACAATAAAATCGGACGTTACCCGCCGCGGATCCGCGCGGGAATCAATAAAAAAAGGGGATCAACAGAATGAAGATCAAAAAAAAGCTCGTATTTCTGCTTTGCGTCGTGCTGATCGCGGCGGCGCTGCCCGTTTCGTCCTCCGCGGCCGCCGTGTACGCCCGCGGGAGCTGCGCCGCGCCCGGCTCCAACGCCACGTGGCTGCTTTACAGCGACGGACACCTGGAGATCATCGGCGCCGGCGCGGTGAAGGACTACGCGACGACAAAATCGCCGCTGCGCGCTTATAAGGATATGATCCGGAAAGCGTCTTTCGCCGAAGGGATCACGAGCGTCGGAAACTTTTTGTTTGAGGATTGCTCGCTCCTGACCGAGGTCGTTCTGACGGAAAACGTCACGCGCATCGGCAACTGCGCATTTTATGACTGCACGGCGCTGAGGGACATTTCGATCCCCTCGTCCGTGACCGAGATCGGATCCGGCGCGTTCTGCAACTGTAAAAAGCTTCCCTCTGCCGACTTGCCCGACTGCATGACGGAGATCCCGTCTTCCCTTTTCAGGGGATGCGAAACGCTGACCGAAGTCGTTATCCCGGACGGCGTGACTTCGATCGGGCTGCACGCGTTCGAGGGCTGCGTCCGTTTGACGCAGGCGGTCGTTCCCGAAGGCGTCACGCAGATCGGCGAGAGCGCGTACGCGGATTGCACGGCGCTCGAAAGCGTCACGATCCCTTCGACCGTGACGCGGATCTCTTTGAATGCGTTTGACGGCTGCACCGCGCTGACGGGCGTGTATATCACGGATCTTGACGCATGGTGCGGCATCTATTTCACCCTTCAAAAAGCGCAACCGCTGATCTACGCGCATACGCTGTATCTGAACGGAGAACCGATGACGTCGCTCTCTTTCCCGGAAGACTTGACCGCCGTCAAGTCCTATGCGTTTTCCGGCTGCGCCTCGCTGACGGAGCTCACGATCCCGGCGAGCGTCACCAAGATCGGCGACGGCGCGTTTGACGGCTGTTCGGGCCTGACGTCGGTCTCGCTCCCAGATACGCTGTCGTTCGGAACGTATTCGTTCAGGGACTGCAGCGGGCTGACGCAGATCGACCTGCCGGATCGGATCACGGAGCTCGGCTATTATGCGTTCGCCGGCTGCACGGGCCTGACCGGGCTCGTTCTGCCGACGTCGCTCTCCAATGTCGGCACACACGCTTTTTCCGGCTGTACAGGGCTGCGGAGCATCACGATCCCGGAGACCGTAACGTTCCTCGGCTCGTATATGTTCGCCGGCTGTACGGGGCTGACCGAGATCGAGATCCCGGCAAACGTCACCGATCTGAGCTCCTACGCGTTCGCCGGCTGCACGGGGCTGACCGACGCGCGGCTGCCGGAGGGCATGACCGATCTCGGCCAGGGCACGTTTTCCGGCTGTACCGGCCTGACGTCGTTCGATTTTCCCGCAAGCGTGACGACCGTCGGGAAAGAGGTCTTTAACGGCTGCACCGGCCTGACGGAGCTGACGCTGCCCGAGAACGTGCGCGTTTTCGGCGAACGCGCGTTCGGGGGCTGCGACCATCTGACGACCATCAGGATCCCGAACGGGGTGACCGCGATCCCCGACTATCTGTTCATCGGCTGCGCCGCGCTCTCGCAGGTCGAGCTGCCGGCGAGCGTCACAAAGATCGGAGCGTACGTTTTTTGTAACTGCAAGGCGCTTCAGACGATCGGCCTGCCCGAAGCGCTGACCTCGATCGGTATGTACGCGTTCGGGAACTCCGGGCTGGAAAGCGTCACGGTCCCCGACGGCGTCACGAGCTGCGGCGCCTATACCTTTGCCGGATGCGCGGCTCTGTCGTCCGTCGACCTGCCCGCCGCGCTCTCGACGGTCGCTAACGGCCTGTTCCGTGGCTGCACCGCGCTGACGCAGATCGACATCCCGGAAAACGTGACGAGGATCGGCGATTTTGCCTTTGAGGGCTGCACCGGCCTGACCGGGATCGAGGTCCCCGCGCACGTCGAAACGCTCTATGAAGGCGCGTTCAGCGGGTGCTCGAACCTGCGCCGGATCGAGCTGCCGGAGGGCCTGCGGTCGATCGGCGCAGGAGCCCTCTCCGACTGTTACTGCCTGCAGGAGCTCGACCTGCCCTCCACGGTGACCGGGATCGGGAAAAGCGCGTTTTCCGGCTGCGGCACGCTGACGGAGATCGAGATCCCGTCCGGCGTGAGATCCATCAACGAAAAGACGTTCCAGAGCTGCGCGAATCTGAAATCGGTCAAGCTCCCCGACGGCGTATTGACGATCGGCAAAGAAGCGTTTTTCTTCTGCTTCGCGCTGGAGGATATCCTGATCCCCTCGTCGGTGACGAAGATCGACAAAGAAGTGTTTTACGGCTGCAACGCGCTGAAATACGTCTTTTATCCCGGCACGCGGGAGCAGTGGCAGGCCGTTACGATCGACGCGACGAACACGGAGCTGCTGTCCGACCGTGTGATCGTCCATTACGAAATGACCGACCATACGCCCGCCGTCGCGGAGCGTCTGAATGAAGACCCCGCGACCTGTATCAAAGACGGCGGCTATGACGCGGTGCTCGTCTGCGCGCAGGAGGGCTGCGACGTGACGTTCCCGACCGAACACAGAATCCTTCCCGTCGATGACAACAACCACGTCAACACCGTCGAAGTCGCAGAAACAGATTCCACTTACACCGAACACGGCTATACCGCGGGCGTCTGGTGCAACGATTGCGAGAAATTCATCTCCGGACACGAGGAAAAGCCGCTGCTCGTTCCCGAGGAGCCGGTCACCGATCCGGAAGAGCCGACCACGGAGCCCGAAGAGCCCACGACCGAGCCGGTCACCGAGCCGGAGCCGACCGCGCCCGCGACCGAACCGACCAAGCCGACGACGGAGCCCGCGACGGAGCCGACGACCGTCCCCGCCGCGCCGACCGGCGCGGTCCACGGTGCGCGCTGCTTCTGCTATACCTATACGGGGAACGGGCTGCTCGTCAATATCGTCCGCTTCATCTGCGCGGTATATAACTTTCTGTGG
>JAFRTA010000235.1 GCA_017427315.1 Clostridia bacterium | reverse complement strand
TAGATACGCGCACGGTTCTTGTCGGCTCGCCAAGAGCTCATGTTTCCGACTATAACCGCCGAATCGACAATCTGTAATGCCCGCACGGGATCGTAGCCGTAAACCGCCATCGCTTTCTGCTCGGTATAGAGTGTATCATGAGGCAGCCGTGACTGTACCATGCCCTGTTTCCCATCTGTACATCCAGTTATGGATAGCACAATGGCCGCTACTATTATTATATATGTATAGAGTCTCTTTGCCATAATTCGTGTGCAAAGGTACTCAATTTCCGCCGAAAAACCTAACACTTTGCGCTTTTTGGTTCTTGCTGTGTCAAGCGGCAGAGCCGAGCGGCCCAGAATTTTGCTATGTTAGTTATGTCATGGGACTGGTACCTGACATCTTCTAGCAAACCACAACAAGTTCTGCATTTATATTTGCGTCATTTCGCTTGTAAACGAAAAAGTCTGTACCTTTGCCTTTGAAAACAGTTCCTTATCTATGCCAGATTGTAGTCCTGACCGTGATTCGGGGCTATTTTCTGTTTATACGGATTAAATTGGATTATTGGGACTGTTCTGAAGTGAACCTAGAAAGTTTAACACAACTTAAAGGTTCATTTCAGTACATTGATTCCCGAATACGCCATCGTCGACCCGGATATGATGTCCTCCATGCCCAAGGGGCTCACCGCCTCCACCGGTATGGACGCGCTGACCCACGCCATCGAGGGCTACACCACGAAGGGCGCGTGGGAAATGACCGATATGTTCCATCTTGAGGCGATCCGCCTGATCGCGAAGCACCTGCGCGGCGCGGTGGAGAACAGCCCTGAGGACCGCGAGGGCATGGCGCTGGCGCAGTACGTGGCGGGCATGGGCTTCTCGAACGTGGGCCTCGGCATCGCCCATTCCATCGCCCACACCCTCGGCGCGCATTACGACACGCCCCACGGCGTCGCCTGCGCGATGATGCTGCCCATCGTGATGGAATACAATCAGGAATGCACCGGCGAGAAATACCGCGAGATCGCCCGCGCCATGGGCGTGGAAGGCGTCGATGCGATGACTCAGGCGGAATACAGAGCCGCCGCCGTCGACGCGGTGAAGAAGCTCTCCGCAGACGTGGGCATCCCCGCGAAGAACGAGAAGGTCCGCGAGGAGGATCTGGACGTGCTTGCCGCCGACGCTTACGCCGACGCCTGCCGCCCCGGCAACCCGAGAGACACCAGCGTGGAAGAGCTGAAAGAGCTGTATCGAAAGATCATGGCGTAAAAATACCGGATGAGGAAAAGGTCCCGGGGCTGCGGCTCCGGGACTTTGTTTTATTATTACCGACGGAAATATGAACTGCGGAAATCATGCAGACGGAAGCTTTGCCGCCTTTCGCAGCGCAAGACGCGCGTCCGACGCGGTAATTTTGTCGTCGCCGTTGACGTCCGCGTTTTCTCTGTTCATTACGCCGTTTTCAAGCCGCGCCGCGTACCGCAGGATCTCTTTTCATCAACAACAGTGTGTCGGTTTTAACGGATCTGCGCAGCGGCTTCCTCTCCGCCGCGCCGCGGGAAAACGCGCGCTTTTTCTCCCGCGATCCTATCATAGCATAATCGTCTCTTGTTTGCGGCTTTTCGTCTTTTCGATCGATTATTTCGTCAGAACGGTCGATATTCCGATCGGGCGCGGTCCCCGCTCAATGAACGACGATCTTATACCGCAGCTCGTCCCTGATCTCGCCCGAGCCGACGTGGCGGCAGCGGAACGTCAGATCATAAACGCCCGTATTCTGTGCCGTTATCTCAAATATCTTATGCACGGGGCTGCCGATCGTCGCATACGCGGGATTATCCGGCGAAGGTTCGATCAGCTCAAGAAGCTCCTCGACGTTCATTCCCTCCGGCGCGTCGCCGTCAAGCTTCCATTCGTACGCGCCTTTCGCGAGCGGCAGCGGCATAATGCGCAGCGTTTTGCCCTTTTCCGTTTCGATACAGACGCCGACGTTCCCGAGTTTTGCCGCCGCGCGCAGGATCGTTCTCGCTTCCGCGGAGGTATACCGCGCATCGCCGTTCATATCCATAGCATAAAAAACAAGGTAATCGTCGGTGACGGGAATCTCCGCCGCGATCTGCAGAGCGGTTCTCGCGTCCTTTGAGGTGACGCGCCCGTCGCCGTCCAGATCGCCGCTGACGACGACCTGCCCCCACATCTTCATTTCCGGATCATAATACTGATCCCCGGTTGCAAGTTGCGCTTGGGCCGACAGCTCTTCTTCCGAGAGCTCTTCGTCGTTCATACGGTAACCGGTCACTTTGAATCCGCCGTCCGCAGAGAGAAGAAGCGCCAGATCGAAGACCGTCGTTCCGGGCAGAACGATTCTGTGGATCTCCTCGGGAGCCGGTCCCGGATCGGCTGCGCTCCCGTCCCCCGCGATGGCGCCGACGGGCAGCGCGCAGAACATAAGGATCAAAGACAAAAGGAGCGCCGTTTTTTCAAGAATACTCTTCTTCATTCGAATCATTTCCTTTCTTTTGAAGCTTCGGCAAAACCGGTTTCGTTTTACCGGCTTCATCATAGCACCGACGGCGCTGTCTTTGCAGTTTTTCGTCTTTTCGGTCGGTTTTTCCGTCCGAACGGCAAATCGTAGTGACAAACGGCGCGGGATGTGCTACTATCTATTATGAAAAACGGATCGGAATACCGATTATAATCCGCGGGAGGGGTGCGCGATGATCCGACTGACGGTCTGCGACGACAGCAAGCGTGACATTTCGGCGATCTGCGAAGCGCTTGCGCTTTACGAGCAGGAAAGACAGTGTAAATTCAATATCACGGCGTTTTCGTCGCCGGAGAACCTTTTATACGCCCTCGGGGACGGAGAGCTCGCCGACCTGTATGTTTTAGACGTTTCCATGCCCGGCATGGACGGCTTCGCGGTCGCGGACGAGATTCGCAAACGCTCCGATACGGCGGTCATCATCTTTTTGACCTCGATGGAGGATCAGGCGGCGATGGGCTATCGATCCCGCGCGCTGCGGTACGTATCGAAGCTCAATCTGGGAAAAGGGCTTCCCGAAGCGCTGGATGCAGCGCGCGCGGAGCTCGAAAAGCAGAGCGGCAGCAGCGTCCTGCTGCGCAGGTACAGCGACTGGCAGCGCGTGCCGCTACGGGAGATCGTCTCGGTGACGCGCGTCGCCCGACAGCTGAATATTGCGACGGTCTCGATGGGCGTTCTGACAGACAACAGAGGGATCTCTGAATTTTTCGACGCGCTCGGGGACAGCCGTTTTCTGTTCATCGACCGCAGCTGCTTTGTCAATATCGATTATATCTCTTCTCTGCGCGGCGACAGCCTGACCATGACCGACGGCAGCGTCCTGTCTGTCAGCCGGCGGACGATGCAGCAGGTGAAGCAGGCGCTGATCAATATCTGATCTTAAATAAGGAGAAAATTATGGAGTTATTAATCACCGTTTCGGAATATGCGGCAACATTCACGGAGGGCGCCGTCATTCTCGCCGCAATCGATTCAATGTCCGGTAAAAAATTCAGGAAAGGGAAACATTGTCTTTGCTTTTCCTTTTCGCCGCGGTCTATACCGTGATCATTTCCCTTTTGAACGCATGGCAGGCGTTTTCATTCGTCACCATTACCGTCGCCTGCATTCTTTTTTTTCTTGGCTCGATGCTCACTTCAACCGGGGGACTTCTTCTGCGCTGCACGGCGGAAATGCTGACCGTCTTTTTTTTCAATATAATCGACTATATTCTCGGATACGGTCTGGCGCTGATCCTCGGAAGGGCAACGGACATCTATCAGGGCTTTGAGATCATGCTTCGACCGGGATGGTTGCGAATCATATTTATTCTGGGTGCGAAAGTGATTCAGGTCGCCGCCTATCTTCTGCTCCGGCGCTTTATTGATATGCGACGGCTGAACAATCGCGCGCTTGCGGTTCTGTTTACGGTGACGACGGTCGCTTATATCCTTATGTCTTCCGTCATGGCGATGATCATGTCGGAATCCAAGCTGATCCTGCAGATTGCGGTCATTTTGTCCCTTTGTTTTATTATGCTCGCGATCATCGCGGTGATCGTTTCCGTCGTGATCAATAACCGCTATCAGGAAAAGAAGCGGCAGAGCGATTTAATGCAGCTGACAAACCGGATGCTCGAAAAAAACTACGCCGATATGCAGGCAAGGCAGGAGACGGTCCACCGACAGATGCACGACTTCAAAAACCATCTGCGCACGATCAACGGACTGGTAAAAGGGAACGAGGAAGCGGAAAAATACATCGACGAGCTGCTGCAGACCTCCTACGCGCAGGCGCGGGAATGCCGGTGCGGCAACAGCGTGATCGACGCGATCATCAACTGTAAGCTTGCCGAAGCGCAGGAACGCGGGATCACGATGAACTATCATATTTCCGTTGAAGGTCCCGTGCCCGTCGCCGCGGTCGATCTATGCGCGATCCTCTCGAACCAGCTCGACAACGCAATCGAGGCGTGCGAAAAAATCATCGACGGCAGCCGACAGATCGACGTGAATATTTATCAGAGAAATCTGCTTTTGTATTTCAAGGTCGTCAACGACGCACCGGGCGATCCCTTCGACGAAAAGCGCCGCCTGCGCACGACGAAGGACGACGCAGACGGGCTGCACGGGCTCGGTGTAGCGAATATCCTCGACGCCGCGCGCAGGAACGGCGGCGAGCTGAAAAACGAGTATAAGGACGGAAAATTTTATTCGACGGCGATGATATCGCTGGAAAACTGAGTCAACGCCGCACCAATATATTATTCCCCGCACGCCGCGCGGATCGCGTCCGCGGTGCTTTCGGCGCACAGGCGGATCCCCTGCTCCGACAGGTGGATCGTGTCGTCGCAGACGTTCGCGTAGATATCCGCGGCGACGACGGAATACAGGTCGTTGATCGAAACGCCCGTTTCCCGCAGCGGCGGCACGACGAGGCTGTTGAAGCGCTCGATCACGCAGGTGCGGTTGTGCGTATTTTCCGGCCGCACGGGCGTGGTGGTCGCGAAAATCACCTTTTTGCCTCGATCGAGAAGGATGCGCGCGATACGAAGGATCTGCGAGACGTACATCTCCTCCGGGGTGAACGGCCCGTCGCCGAACAGTTCGCAGATGTCCCATTCGCCGGAATTGAAGTGAATGACGTCGGCTTCGTCGATTTTGTCGGCATGATCGAAGATCTGCCGCAGCACATAGGAAACGAACCTGCCGTTGTCCTCCGGCTGCCAGACCTCGTAATCCGCGCCGAGAAGCTCCGGCACCGCCGCGCCGTAGCCCATCAGACGGATCGAGTCGCCGAGCAGTACGATTTTTTTCTTCATGTCATTTGCCTCCGTGAATTTACAGACTCAAGACTCAAGACCCGAGATCCGAGATACATGCTTAAAGCCTGTGCGACTTGGTGAAAGCTGAGATAAACCGCGACTTCTATATTGTTATCCAGCGCAGATTCCAACACCTCGGGACTCGGGTCTCGGTACTCGGAACTTAAATTCTGATTGAACGGCTTCGCCGTTCAATCAGTATTTTTCCGTTTTCCTCAACATCCTCACCCCGGCAAGGATCCCGTACACGCCCGCCGCGGCGGCGCAGAGCATCACGAAATCCCGCGCCGCGGAATAGGAGACGAAGCCCTGCAGCAGCACAAGATGCGCCGCGAGATAGGAAAGGGGCGCGAACAGGATATATTCCAGCGCCGTCGCCGCCTTTTCGTTCCGCCGCAGCAGGACGCGCAGAAGTCCCGCCGCCGCGGCAAGGGCCAGCGCGGCAAAGAAATACGCGCCGAGGAACAGACGCGGCAGCACGATCCCGCCGTCGTCGCGGGGCTCGCCGTAAAGGCAGAGCAGATCCCCCTGCTTCGCCATGTCGCAATAATATACCCGCTGCGGCTGCTCCTTCGCCGGAGACTCCGGCAGGACGACCGTCCCGGCCTTTTTGCCGAGGATCTTGTCCCATCCGCTGCTCCACGCCTCGATCTCGATCTCATACGCCTCCGGAGCGTCCGGGATCTGCACAGGCACGACGCGGCAGGAAGTCACGGCCTCCGAGAAGGAGACGCTCATCACCCCGTTCGCCGCGATATGGACCGCCGCGCCGCTGTTCTCAAAGGGGACGTAATTCGGCCTTGTCAGATGCGAAAAGACCGCGAACACCGCGAGGAACGCGGCTGCCGCAGCCAGCAGGGCGACGGCGGCTTTTCTTTTTTTCAGGTTCTTTTTCACCCTGCGCAAAGGCGCGGCTTCGTCGGCCGTCGCTTCCGGCGCCGGGATTTCCGCCGCCGGCTGACGCAGACGCTCCGCCCGGGCGGCGCAGTCCGCACATTCGTTCAGGTGTTCCGCGACCAGAGCCGCGGTCTCGTCGCTCACCATGTTTTCCGCATACAGCGGCAAAAGATCCTTTACAAGACAGCATTCGGTTTTCATTTCGATTCCTCCATCCTTTCGGCGAGCATTTTTCTCGCCCTGTAAAAAGTCACGCACGCCCAGTTCGCCGTTTTGCCGAACAGCGCGCCGATCTGTTCAAAGGGAAGCTCTGCGAAAACGCGCCACAGAAAGACCTCTTTATACGGCTCCGGAAGCGCGTGAAGGGCCCTGCGCGCCCGCGCCGCGTCGTCCGCCGCGATCGCCGTCGCCTCGACGCCCGGCTGCGGGTCGGCGATCGCCGCCGCCGTTTCGTCGTCCAGCGCGTCGACCCTGCCGCTTTTTTTCACATAAGCGTAAAAGCAGTTTTTCGCGATC
>JAFRTA010000234.1 GCA_017427315.1 Clostridia bacterium | reverse complement strand
GCCCGTGGCGAGGATGATCTCCATGTCCGTGATCGGCGAGCCTGTCAGCACGCCGACGTGCGTTTTTTCGTAAAGATGCGTCAGGATCAGGCGCTGCCAGTTCTTTTCAAGCTTGTCCTCGCTGCACGCGGAACGGAAGACAAGACCGCTGCCCGGTTTGCCCGGCTTCAGGATCAGGTGCACCTCCGCGTAGTGGCGCAGCGGCTCGAAATGCCCCACGCCCTCGACCGTGTCCGCGATCGTCTCTTTGTAAATGATCCTGCCCTTGCCGAAGCTCACGTCGAGCCCGAAGCGGTCCAGCGCCACGGCTTTGAGAATCTCCATCTGCACGTCGCCCATCAGCCGCACGCGGATCTGCGCGTGACGGTCGTCCCACTCTACATGCAGGGCGGGATCCTCGCGTTCGAGCAGACGGAATTTTTCGAGCGCGGCGTGGGCGTCCGTCCCCTCGGGCAGGGTCACGCCGTAGGTCATGACCGGCTCGAGCACCGGCGCGGGAGCGTCTTCTTCCGCGCCGAGACCGTCCCCCGGACGGGCGAAGGTGATCCCCGTGACCGCGACCACGCTCCCCGCGTCCGCCTCGTCGGTCACGGTGTATTTTTCGCCGGAGTAGATCCTGATCTGATTGATTTTTTCACCCGCGGTGTTCTTCGCGCTCTGCAGAACTTCCCGCGCGCGCAGCTTCCCGCCCGTGATCTTCAGGAAAGTCAGCCGCGCGCCCTGTTTATCCTCCGAGAGCTTGAACACCCTGCCGGCGAACGCAGACGGACGGGCGGGAATTTCGGTATATTCATAAATACAGTCCAAAAGGTCCTCTACGCCGTCGAGGCGCAGCGCGGAGCCCGAGAGACACGGAAATATTTTCCGCGCGCGGATCGCCCGCCGCAGCTCTTCGTCCGGGACCGTTCCGTTTTCGGTATAGTATTCCAGCAGGGCTTCGTCGCAGAGGGCGGCTTCCTCGAAAAAGGCCTCGTCTTTTGCCGAAAAATCAACGCAGCCGTCCGAGAGTTTTTCTCTTAATTGCGCGAGCGCCGCGTCGGGGTCCGCGCCCGGCAGATCCGTTTTATTGATGAACACAAAGCAGGGCACGCCGTATTTCTGCAGTAATTTCCAAAGCGTGAGGGTATGGCTCTGTACGCCGTCCGTACCGCTGATCACGAGGATCGCGTAATCGAGCACCTGCAGCGTGCGCTCGGTCTCGGCGGAAAAATCCACGTGCCCGGGCGTGTCGAGCAGCGTGAAAACCGCGTCTTTGTATCGGAGGACCGCCTGTTTTGAAAATATCGTAATGCCCCTTTCCCGCTCAAGGGAAAAGGTATCTAAAAACGCGTCGCGGCGGTCGACCCTGCCGAGCTTTTTGATATTGCCCGAAAGATACATCAGCGCCTCGGAGAGCGTCGTTTTGCCCGAGTCCACGTGGGCGAGGATGCCGAGTGTGAGTTTTTTCATCGGATCACCTCATAAATTCTGATTTATCGGGGTGCTTGCACCCCGTAAATCAGAATTTAAGTCCCGAGTACCGAGACCCGAGTCCCGAGGCGCTGAAATCTGCGCAGGCTAACGATAAAAAAGCCGCGGTTTACCTCAGTCTTCACCAAGTCGCACAGACTTTAAGTCTGTATCTTGGGTCTCGGGTCTTAAGTCTCGAGTCTGCAAATACTGATTTGTCGCTCCGCGACAAATCAGTATTTATTATACCACCCGCTTTTCTCCCCGTCAATATTTCACCCTCCGGCGACGTCGGCATATACTGTTACGAGGTGATTTTTATGTGCGGGATCGCGGGAGAGGTCTCTTATTCGCAGAACCTGACGGTAAGGGAAAACGATTTTCTGAGGATGCAGCGGGTGCTCGCGCCCCGGGGACCCGACCAGCAGGGCATGTATCTGTCGCCGCGGGCGGCGCTCGTCCACCGCAGGCTCGCCGTCATCGATATCGATGGCGGCAGACAGCCGATGCGCGCGGACATCGGCGGCAGGGAATACGTGATCGTCTACAACGGCGAACTTTACAACACGCAGGAGCTTCGCGGCGAGCTGCAGCGAGCGGGGTATGTCTTTGAAACCCGCAGCGATACCGAGGTCGTGCTGAAATCGTTTCTCGCGTTCGGAGAAAAATGCGTCGGGAAATTCAACGGCATCTTTGCCTTCGCCGTATGGGATGAAGCGGCGGGACGGCTGTTCGCCGCGCGGGACCCCATCGGCGTGAAGCCGTTTTTCTACGCGGTGAAAAACGGGAATTTCATTTTCGGCTCCGAGATCAAAGCGATCCTCTCAAACGGCGAGGTCCCCGCCGAGGCGGATCTCGGATCCGTTGCGGAGATCATTTTCATGGGCCCCGGCAGAACGCCCGGCTGCGGCGTGTTCCGCGGGATCGAAGAGCTCAAAGCGGGAGAACGCCTTTGGTTCGGCCGCGAAGGACTGCGGAAGGAGCGGTACTGGCGGCTGCGGGACGAAGAATTCCGCGATACGTTCGAACAGTGCGTCGAAAAGACGCGGTTTCTCGTCACCGACGCCATCGAACGGCAGCTTGTCTCCGACGTGCCGGTCTGCACGTTCCTTTCGGGCGGGCTTGATTCGAGTATTCTGTCCTCCGTCGCAAGCCGTTCTCTGAAAAAACGCGGAGAACGCCTGAAAACGCTCTCCGTCGATTACCGGGATAACGATAAATATTTCAAAAAGAGCAAATTCCAGCCCAACAGCGACCCGGAATACATCCGCGCCATGTCGGAATATCTCGGCTCGGAGCATATCACCGTCACCCTCGATACGCCGGAGCTGGTCGAGGCGCTGTACGCGGCGGTGGACGCGCGGGATCTGCCCGGTATGGCGGACGTGGATTCGTCGCTGCTGCTGTTCTGCCGGAAGATCAAAGAGAACGGCACCGTGGCGCTCTCCGGCGAGTGCGCCGACGAGATCTTCGGCGGGTACCCGTGGTACCGTGACAAAGAGATCCGCGAGCGGTACGGTTTCCCCTGGGCGCAGACGACGGAATACCGCGCGAGCTTTCTGAAGGAGGAGGTCGCGGAGCGGATCGACGGCGAACGATACGTGAACGAGCGCTATGAGGCGACGGTGCGCGATACGGACGCGCTGCCCGGGACCACGCCGACCGAGCGCAGGATGAAAGAGATGATGCGCCTGAATTTCGACTGGTTCATGCAGACGCTCCTCGACCGGAAGGACCGGATGAGCATGGCGTGCGGGCTCGAGGTGCGCGTGCCGTTCTGCGATAAGCGGATCGCGGAATACCTCTATACCGTGCCGTGGGAGTTCAAGGATTACCGGCAGTATGAAAAAGGACTTCTGCGCGAGGCGATGAAGGATCTTCTGCCCGAAAAGGTGCTTTGGCGCAAAAAAAGCCCCTATCCCAAGACGCACAACCCCGCGTATCTCGCGGCGGTGTCGGAGGAGCTGCGGGAAAAGGTGCTGTCGGATCCGGATGCGCCGATCCTGAATTTCGTGAAACGGGAAGCGCTTGAAAGCCTGCTGACCGACGACCGCGCCGTGCCGTGGTACGGGCAGCTGATGAACACCCCGCAGACGATCGCGTATCTGCTGACGGTGGATTATTGGATGAGGAAGTACGGCGTTAAAATTGCATTCTGATTTATCGGGCAGCGAAGCTGCCCGATAAATCAGAAT
>JAFRTA010000233.1 GCA_017427315.1 Clostridia bacterium | reverse complement strand
CGAGAACCGCATCTGGGTATCGCTCGATCAGATCCCGTACAATCTGCAGAAGGCGTATATCGCGCTCGAAGATTTCCGTTTCTACGAGCACGGCGGCGTGGACTGGATTCGCACCGTCGGCGGCGTGGTCAAGTCCGGCTTCAGGCAGGGCGGCTCCACGATTACCCAGCAGCTCATCAAGAACCTGACGCAGCAGAACGACCGCACGTTCAGCAGAAAGTTCTACGAGATCATCCAGGCGCTCAACCTCGAAAAATACAACGGCAAGGATAAGATCCTCGAGGCGTATCTGAACACGCTGTATCTCGACGGCGGCTGCTACGGCGTCGAG
Source organism: Clostridia bacterium (assembly GCA_017427315.1). Taxonomy (GTDB): domain Bacteria; phylum Bacillota; class Clostridia; order Oscillospirales; family Acutalibacteraceae; genus RGIG2774. The sequence continues at coordinate 5,284 of JAFRTA010000233.1, read as the reverse complement.
ACCGCGGCGAACTACTATTTCGGCAAGCACGTGCAGGATCTCGACCTTGCCGAGTGCGCCTGCCTTGCGGCGATCACAAAAGCGCCGCGAACCTATAACCCGATCATCAATTTCGACGACAACAACAGCCGTCGGCGGCACTGCCTCGACGAGATGCAGAAATACGGCTACATCACCGAAGAAGAGATGCAGGCGGCAAAGGACGAGGAGCTCAAGTTCAACGTCGGCGAGAACAAGGTCAAGGTCACCTCGCTCAACACCGTTCCCGAGGAAGAGGATGACGACGAGGAGTTCCAGAGCTATTATTCCGACTACGTGATCGAAGACGTGATCGCGGATCTGATGAGCAAGTATAACTATACGCGCTCCATTGCGCAGCGTATGGTGACGCAGGGCGGACTTTCCATCTATTCCGCCGTGGATATGGAAATTCAGGATACGCTTGAGGACGTTTACGTCAACAGGATCAATTTCCCGTCCGACGACGCGATTCAGTCCGCAATGACGATCATGGATTATTCCGGACGCGTCGTCGCCATGGTCGGCGGCGCGGGCGAAAAGACCGGCAACCGTGTTTTGAATATGGCGACCAGCTCGCCGCGGCAGCCCGGTTCTTCGATCAAACCGCTTTCCGTTTACGCTCCGGCGATCAACGAGAACCTGATCACGTGGTCGACGCTCGTGCAGAACTACGGCATCATGCACATCAACGGCAAGATTTGGCCGCATAACTACGGCGGCGATCCCGGCTCGCCCGGTTCCTACGTCACGGTGCAGCAGGCGCTGGTGCCGTCCTATAACACGGTTCCCGCGCAGATCCTGAAAAAGCTCTCGATTGACACCTCGATCGATTATCTGCAGAATGCGTTCCATTTTACGCATCTCGACGAGCACGATCACGACTATTCGCCCCTTGCCACCGGCGGTATGCATTACGGCGTCACGACGCTTGAAATGGCGGCGGCGTACGCGACCTTCGGCAATATGGGCAGGTATTACAAGCCTTACAGCTACTATAAAGTGCTCGACGCGAGCGGCGAGACGATCCTCGAGCACGACTCCGACGATTACGAACAGGCGATTGAAGCCGGCACCGCGGACGTGATGAACAAGCTTCTGCAAACGGTCGTCACATCCTCCAACGGTACCGCGCGCAAGTTCCCGATCAAGGGGCAGATCCTCTTTGCGAAGACTGGTACCACGACCAACAACAACGACAGTTGGTTCTGCGGCGGCACGCCTTATTACGTCGCCTCCGTTTGGTTCGGTTATCGCGATTCCAACCGCGAGCTCAAGAACATCGCGGGCAATTCCCCCTCCGGTAAAGTATTCAAGACCGTGTTCGACCGCATTCACGAAGGGCTGCCGGAGAAGGAGTTCGAAATGAGCGACGAGTCGGTTCGCCTTTCCTATTGCTACGGCACCGGCAAACGCGCCGCTTCGACCTGCGGTTATACCGGAATGGGATGGTATAAATCGAATAACATTCCCGGTTACTGCAACGGCAACGACGACAGGATCGGCGATCCGAGAGCGACGACCGATCCCGACGCGACGACGGCTCCGACCGTGAGCGCGGCGGATACGACTGCGCCGTCCCAGCAGGATACGACGACGCCGACCACGAAGCCGACGACGACGCTTCCGCCCGCAACGGACCCGCCGGAAACCGAGCCGCCCGAGACTGCGCCGCCGCCGCAGGAGCTCGACCCCGAAGAGGAGCGGTAAACGGTATGGTGATTCTTGCCGTCGATTACGGCGACGCCCGCACGGGCGTCGCCGTTTGCGACAGAAATGAAATATTGGCTTCTCCCGTCGGCGTGATTGCCGAAAAAGATGCGGAAAAGCTTGCGCGGCGCATTGCCGAAACCGCGCAGACGCATCACGCCGAGCGCATTGTCGTCGGTCTGCCGCGCAATATGGACGGTTCCGAGGGGTTCCGCGCCGAGGCGTGCCGCGCGTTTGCGTCGCTTCTTGCGGAAACGTCCGGCGTCGAGACCGTTCTGCGCGACGAACGCCTGACCACCGTTTCCGCGCACCGCGCCCTGTCGGACGCGGGCGTGTTCGGCAAAAAACGCAGGCAGAGCGTCGACGCCGTCAGCGCGGTGATGATTCTGCAGGATTATATCGATGCAAAGCTCTGATTTTCTTCGGAAAACCGGAGTTTTTTTCTGCGATCCCCGATGCTCTGCGATTTTGACAGGCGTCGCATACTCGTTTCGGCGATTTGTTTTTGTGCTTGCAAATACTTCTGTGAAATGGTAAAATAATATAAATACGGATATCATCGCACGGAAGGACCGGAGTCCTCCGCGTCCGGAACGAAAGGAGAATACTGATGGACAACACGGAAGGTTATTTTCTGCCGAACGGCCTCAGACGCGGCGGGCGTTACGACACGATTTTTTTCAGCCTCTACGGCGGGACGAATACCTTCGACATCCGCTGCCGCTTCGACCTCAAGCAGCGACTGAACCGCGCGCGTCTGCAGAAGGCGGCGAATGAGGCGCTTGAGGCGTATCCCGAATTCAGGACCCGTCCCGTGATCTACAACGGCAGAATCTGTTACGAGGAAAATTTCAAACCCGTCCGGATCATTGAGGACGACAACAAACGGCATTATTTCGGTTCCGACGGGCCGATGGGCACGAACGGTTATCTGTTCCTGTTCATGGTGGGGGAGCGGCACATCACCTTTTCGATGTTCCATGCGCTCAGCGACGCGCGCGGCATGATCTCCTATATCATCGCCGTGCTCTGGCGCTACGCGCAGTACAGCTTCCCGTTCCTGCGGATCGTCAGCGCAAAGCCCTTCGAAACGTTCGGCGTGCGGATGAGCGACGCCGCGTTCCGGTCCATGAGCGACGTGGAACGTTATGATTCCGTCGTCAAATTCAAGGGCGAGGGCGAATTTGTGCAGCTTATCGAGCCCGGTACGCTTTACAGGATGCCGGACGAGGTCTTCAATAAGGAGGATATGACGAACCGCATCGTCAATCTTGAGGTCTCCAACAGTGATTTTCTGAAAAAAACGCTGGAGCTGCACACTTCTTTCGCGCCGCTTCTGGCGGCGCTGGCGGGCGAGGCGATCAACAGCGCCTACGATATCGGCGACAAGGTCATTTCAATCAATACGCCGGTCGATTCAAGACGCTTTTTCGGCGGGACGAAGACGCTGTGCAATATGGCGTACGACTGTATGCTGCCGCTGCGTAAGGAAGACTTCGATATGCCGTTCGAGAATATCTGCGCGAAAATCAAGCAGGCGCAGAAAAAACAGATGACCAAGAGCCACGTCAACGCGATGTTCAGGTTTATCTACGATTTGAGCCTTCAGCTCGACGCCATGGGCGATATCGACAAGTCGAACGAGATCCTTTCCGGGCCTGACGGCATGAAGGCGCAGGCGGACAACATGACGCTGTTCCTCACCTATCCCGGCAGGGTCGACAACAACATTATCTCGAGGCTTTTGCTGAACGGCGTGACCCCGGGCTGCCTGTCGATGGAGCGGGTGGTCAACGTCTACGCGCACCGCGATTCGCTGATCATTCAGGTCAGCATGAAGAGCGACGATATGACGCTGGTCAACGCGTTCCGCAAGGCCCTGAACCGCCACGGGCTCGACCCGAAGGTCTATGATATGGGCGTCGTCGCGCAGAACAAGCTTGATTTTACGCAGCTCAAACGGATCGAAGAGAGAGAATAACCCCCTTTTCTGAAAGGAGCAAGACATATGGCAGATTCTTCGGCACGGCCCTCCGACGGCGGCTTTTTCTACCCGAACGGACTGCGCCGCGCAGGGCGTTACGACGCGGTTTTTTATACCTGCTACGCCGGAACGAACACCTTTGATATCCGCTGCCGCTTCGACCTTAAGCAGCGTCTGAACCGCGCCAGACTGCAGAAGGCGGCGGACGATGCGCTCACGGCGTATCCCGAGTTCAAGGTGCGCCCCGTGATCTGTCGCGGCGGGATCGCCTATGAGGAGAACTTCAAACCCGTGAAAATCGTCGAGGACGAGAACGAGATGCGTTTCTTCGGCTCCGACGGCGAAAAGGGAACGAACGGGTACCTGTTCCTGTTCCTCGTGGGCGAACGGCACATCACGTTTTCGATGTTCCACGCATTGACCGACGCGCGGGGCATGATCTCCTACGTCATCACCGTATTGTGGAATTACGCAAAATACAGCTTTCCTTTTCTGCGGCTCGTCAGCCCGAAGATGTTTGAGGCGTACGGCATCCGCCTGAATAAGGCCCTGTTCGACGCGATGGACGACGTCGAACGTTACGACCCCGTCGCGAAATTCCGGGGCGAGGGTGAAAGGATCGATCCGATCGACAAAGAAAAGCTTTATCGGATGCCCGAGGAAAAGTTCGTCAAAGAGGAAATGACCAACCGGGTGGTCAATATGGAGATCTCAAACAGCGCGTTCCTGCAGAAAACGCTGGAGCTGCACACCTCCTTCGCGCCGCTGCTGGCGGCGCTGGCGGGCGAGGCGATCAACAACACATGGGATATCGGCGACAGAGTCATTTCGATTATCACCACCGCCGATTCCAGACGTTTCTTCAAAACGAAGACGTTGGGCAACATGGCGTATAACGTGCCGCTTCCGCTTTATAAAGAGGATTTCGATATGCCGCTCGAGAATATCTGCGCAAAGCTGCGCGCCGATATGAAAAGACAGCTCACGAAGGAGCAGGCGCGCGCGGTAATGAATTATACTTATGAGCTCGGCGGTCAGGTCGAGGCGATGGGCGAGGTCGACAAGGTCAGCGATTTTCTCTGCGGCCCCGAAGGGCTGAAAACGCAGAATGAGAACGGCACGCTGTTTTTGACCTACCCCGGCAGAGTCGACAACAACATTATCTCGAAGCTTCTTCTGAACGGCGTGACGCCGGGGATGCTCTCGATGGAGCGGGCGATCAACGTTTACGCCCACCGGGATTCGCTGGTGATCCAGGTCAGCATGAAGAGCGACGATATGACGCTCGTGAACGCCCTGCGGAAGACGCTGATTCGACACGGCTTCGATCCCCGCGTCTACGATATGGGCGTCGTGCACCAGAATAAGATGGATTATGCGCAGATCAAGCGCGTGGCAGAATAAACAAAAAACGCCCCCCGGAAAAGCCGAAGCTTTCCGGGCAATGTCATTAAGTTAAAGACAAACCAAAGAATAAGAGTTTTCACAGAAATGTGGAGACTCTTTTTTTTGAAAAAAACGTGAAAAAATCAAAGAAATTACATAAAAAGACTTGACAAAAGCACAAAAATG